>DAOURA010000207.1 GCA_030625325.1 Marinosulfonomonas sp. | reverse complement strand
CTTGGATGTGTCACCGTGGACGATATCCACCATACTTTCATCAATACCCAGCATTTCTGCAACCACCTGTGGAAAGGTTGTTTCATGCCCCTGCCCGTGGCTGTGACTGCCGGTATAGACCGAAATTGACCCGGTTGCATTCACCCGCACGGTGGCCGATTCATATAACCCCGCACGCGCGCCCAACTGACCCACAAGGTTTGACGGTGCGATGCCGCAGGCCTCAATATAGGTATTCACGCCAAGACCGCGCAGTTTACCGCGCGCGGCACTTTGTGCTTTGCGACCTTCAAATCCGGCCATATCCGAGATTTCGATCAACTTATCCATCGTCGCATCGTAATCACCGGTGTCATATTCCACCGCCACTGGCGTGGCATAAGGAAACTGATCGGGCTGGATAAAGTTTTTGCGCCGCAGTTCAATCGGATCAACGCCCAGTTCACGGGCGGCTTTATCAATCACCCGCTCAAGCTGATACGTTGCCTCTGGGCGACCGGCCCCGCGATAGGCATCAACGGGCACCGTGTTGGTGAACACCGCCTTAACGTTCACATAGACCAGTGGCGTGGTGTAATTGCCCGCCATCAACGTGCCATGCAGCCACGTTGGAACGGATGGCGCAAAGGTTGACAGATACGCCCCCATATTCGCGTGGGTATCGGTGCGAACGGCGGTGAATTTATTGTCACCGTCCAGTGCCAGTTCAATCTTGGTCACGTGGTCACGGCCGTGCGCATCCGACATGAATGCCTCGGATCGCGAACATGTCCATTTCACCGGACGGTTGATCGCCTTGGCCGCAAATGTACAAAATGCTTCTTCTGCGTAGTGGAAGATTTTGGTGCCAAAACCACCGCCCACATCCGGCGCAACAACCCGCAGTTTATGTTCCGGGATGCCCAGAACAAACGCGCCCATCAAAAGGCGGATCACATGTGGGTTCTGGCTGGTTGTGTAAAGCGTGTGTTCCTCTTTTGAAGCATTGTAATCACCGATTGCCACACGTGGTTCCATCGGGTTGGCGATTAAACGGTTGTTGCGCAGTTCCAGCGTGGTCACGTGGGCCGCGTTCTTGATCGCCTCATCAACCGCGTCACGATTTTCTTCCACAAAGCCCCAGTCATAACAAAGGTTGCTTGTCAGATCATCGTGAACCTTGGTTGATCCATCGACAAGCGCGGCCTTCATATCAACAACCGCCGGCAGCTCTGAAATGTCAATTTCCAGTGCTTCGGCTGCATCGCGTGCCTGGGCCAGGCTTTCGGCAATGACAACCGCAATCGGGTCGCCCACATGGCGCACTTTGCCCTGTGCCAGAACCGGGTGTGCAGGTTCCTGCATCGGGTTGCCAAAGCGGTCGGTTATTTCCCAGCCACAGGGCACACCACCGACACCTTCAAAATCGGCACCGGTGAAAATCCGCACCACGCCCGGCATTGCCGCCGCGGCCGCACTGTCGATCCCATTAATCGTGCCATGGGCCACGTCAGAGCGCACAAAATGCGCATAGGTCTGATTGTAAATATTGATATCGTCGGTGTACTGACCATTACCGGTCAGAAACCGAACGTCTTCGCGCCGCTTTGGGCTGGCGCCAATTCCGCTATCTTTAGGCATTTAATATCCTCCCTTTAATCCATTGGTCCGGCAAACGCCGGGGCATGCGTATCAGCCCAACTGGGCCGCCGCCGCCTGAATGGATTTGATGATGTTGTGATACCCGGTGCAGCGGCAAATATTGCCTTCCAGATGGTTGCGTATGTCTGCCTCGGACGGGCTTGAATTTGCCGCCAACAGATCAGCCGCAGCCATAACCATGCCCGGTGTGCAAAATCCGCACTGAAGCCCGTGGTGTTCCTGAAACGCCGCCTGAATAACCCCAAGCGAGCCATCTTCGTTGGCCATGCCTTCAATGGTTGAAACCTCACCTCCGTCGGCCTCAAGTGCGAGCATATTGCAGGACCGGACCGCCTTACCGTCAACATGCACCGTACAGGCGCCACACTGGCCCGTGTCACAACCAACGTGGGTGCCGGTAAGTTTCAGGTCATCACGCAGGAATTGCGAAAGTAATGTTCGCCCTTCCACCTCGCCCGAAACGGTCTTGCCGTTCACGGTTATTGATACAGATGTCATCAAGTCCTCCCTTTTTTTATTGGTAGTCAGCGGTCAGCCAAACAATCCCTTTAGCCAACCAATAATTTTCGCCAGAAATCCCTTTTCACCGGCGTCTTCAATCTCAGGCCCATCCCCGCCCAGTGTTTCCACGGCCCCCTGAAAGTTTTCGAAAAACTGATCGGCCAGCTTTTTTGCCACCCCATCAATCAGCCGCGCGCCAAGGCTGGCCAGTTTTCCGCCCACCTTTGCGTGGACATCATAACTTAACAACGTGCCACCCTCGGCGTCTTGCAATGTCACGCTGGCACCACCCTTGGCAAACCCCGCAGGCCCGCCCTTACCTTCGCCGGTGATTTTATAACTTTGGCCTTCGACAATATCGCTAAGGCTTACGGCCCCTTTAAACGTTGCCTTGACGGGGCCGATTTTTTGGGTGACGATGGCCTGAAACCCGTCATTCGGGTTGCCGGTCAGTTCAGAACAGCCCGGAATGCTTGCCTGCAATACTTCGGCATCGTTCAGGGCCTTCCACACGGTCATGCGGTTGGCGGCGATCGTTCTAGTACCCTTTAATTCCATGGCCCTGCTTTTTTATTCAACGTTCGCGCTAGATTCTGATCCTAGGGGTCCTGAATGGCAAATCAACTACAATCATAGGGTCGCGAACCAAAAACTTTCACAGTTTTCTGGTTTTGCGCCATTTTTCCCAGTCTTGCGGCGTGTCCAGATCAACCAGCGCACCACGGCCCGGCGTGGCCACATCAACCATAAATTCACGGGCATCACCCAGAACATCCCGCGCGCCACGGTCACCATGCAAACCCGTCAGGGCCTCAAAAAACCTGCGCCCGAACAGCACCGGGTGGCCGGGGGTGCCATCATCGGCCACGGCGCGGCAAATTTCACGCGCGTCTTGCGGGGAAAAGGCAGCGATCAGGCGGTTTAGGTGGTCAGCCGTGATTTCCGGCATATCAGCCAGCGCAATAATCACCCCGTCACAATCGGGCGACACCTGCCCAAGACCGGCACGAATTGACGCCGACATGCCATCCCGCCAGTCGGGGCAAAACACCGTGTTGACCTTCAGCCCCCGGATCGCAGCGGCCCGCCCGGCGTGGTCGGGGGGCAGTACAACATTCACCCGCCCGGCCTGTGACGCCAGGGCGACATTGGCACAGTGGC
>DAOURA010000007.1 GCA_030625325.1 Marinosulfonomonas sp. | reverse complement strand
GTGACATATTTCAGACCCCTCTTAACGATCGTATGGCATGTAGGATTTAACGATTTTGCTGTCGGGTGCCGACAGCTCAGTTGTCCCACGTGCGTTACGAATGAATTTCTTGGTCCGCTTGATCATCCCGTGGCGTTTTCCCGCCTGGGCTGCCATGACCTTACCGGTCGCTGTCACCTTAAAGCGCTTTTTGGCGCTTGATTTGGTCTTCATCTTGGGCATTTCCGTCTCCTCTTGGGTTTCGGTTAACGCGCGACTCGGCATGCCACTTAGGCCGGACGCGCACCAGAAGTTCGGGCGTATAGGCCGCTCAGGGCCTGCTGGCAAGTGAATTGTGGGTGAATTCAGCGAAAGATATCGGCCAGAACGCTAACAATCAGATTGGGCATCCCGTCAACCGAATAGGTGTTGGGTTGTTGATAGATCGCCCAGCTGATCAGCCCGCCACCCACAACAAAATACATCAACGCCGCCCTGGGCGAACGGCTTGCCGAAAAAGAACTAACCAAAGAAGGGGCGGCCATAGCGCCAATAAAAACACCCAGAACAAGAATAAAGTCATTATCCATAATAAAACTCCGAATTAATACCCCCCAGTATGGGGTAGTTTATTCAGGTCCGGCGGAAAAGATCAACCGTTCCTCACAGGGGGCGACCCGTAAAATATTCGTTGATCCCGGTTGGTTAAAGGGAATCCCCGCGATCACAACTATGTGATCACTTTCTTCAGCAAACCCGGCCGTGCGCGCAACACGCGCCGCATTGACCACCGCCATCTTAAAACGATCAACCTCACCGGTCATAACGCAATGCATGCCCCAGCTTAACGCCAGGCGGCGCGACGTGCCGCGACGTGATGTCAGGGCGATGATCGGCACATGGGGTCGCTCGCGGGCAGTCAACAGGGCCGTGGTGCCCGATTCGGAAAAACAACAGATTGCTTTGATATCCGTTGTTTCGGCAATTTCACGCGCCGCAGACACAATTGCATCGGCGATGGTTTCCTTATTTCCCGCGCGACTTGCATCAATCACTTCGCGGTAGGTGGGATCACTTTCCACCTCTATGGCTACGTTGTTCATCGTGGTGACCGCTTCAACCGGGTAGCTACCAGCAGCAGATTCGGCCGACAACATAACCGCATCGGCGCCTTCGTAAATGGCGGCTGCAACATCGGACACCTCGGCGCGGGTTGGCACCGGGCTGTCAATCATGCTTTCCAGCATCTGTGTGGCCACGATCACCGGCTTGGCCGCCGCGCGACAGGCGCGCACCAGACGTTTTTGGATCGGCGGAACATTCTGAACCGGCAATTCAACCCCCAGATCCCCACGGGCCACCATAATACCGTCAGACACCTGCAAAATCTTGGCAAAGGCCTTAACGGCGGCTGGTTTTTCAATTTTCGACAGGATTGCAGCACGCCCATCGGCCAGTTTGCGGGCTTCTTCCACATCGGCAGGGCGCTGAACAAACGACAACGCCAACCAGTCGATACCCAACTGGCAAACGAATTCCAGATCCCTGCGGTCCTTGTCCGACAAGGCCGCCAGTGGCAAAACCACGTCGGGCACATTCACGCCCTTGCGATTTGAAATCATTCCGCCAAAAATCACTGTGCAATCGGCAAAATTCCGGCCACATTCCTTAACCTGAAGGCGAATTTTTCCGTCATTGACCAACAGGCTTGCGCCCGGTTCTAACGCATCAAAAATTTCCTTGTGGGGCAGGCAAACACGGGTTGCATCGCCCTCGGCCTCATCCAGATCAAGGCGAAAGGATTGCCCTTCTTTCAGCATCTCTTCGTCATTGATGAACTTGCCAACCCGCAGTTTTGGCCCCTGCAAATCCGCCAAAATCGCAATCGGGCGTTTGGTGTCTTTTTCAACCTGCCGAATTATTTCGTGGCGCTCGCGAATTTCATCATGCTCGCCGTGGCTCATGTTCAGGCGGAAAACATCCGCGCCAGCATCTGACAATGCGCGGATCATTTTATAATCACTTGATGCAGGGCCCAGCGTGGCCACGATTTTCACGTTTCGAAGGCGTCTCATTCAGCCTCTTTCTATCATTATTTTAATGTCCTGTGGGCCAGCGCCCTTTATGGCGGAAATCATTGCAAGTGACAACTGGCGCTTTGCGGATGTTTTGCATATTCAAGCATGACGCAAACACAAGACAGTTGAATGACACAACAACCTTTCGAAATAATTGGTGAAAACCGCCCGGCGCGCTGGTTGATCGCCTGTGATCACGCCTCAAACCGGGTTCCGGGTGACGTGCAGGGCGGTGACCTTGGGCTAAGCACCACCGACATGGGCCGCCACATCGCCTATGACATCGGCGCTGCCGGGGTATCGCGCCACCTGGCCGACCTGTTGAATGCACGCGCCATCCTGTCGCGGTTTTCCCGTCTGGTGATTGACCCGAACCGGGGCGAAGACGACCCCACCCTGATGATGCGCGTCTATGACGGAACCATCATTCCCGGCAATCGGCACGCCGACGACGCCGAGATCGAACACCGGGCATCCAATTATTACCGCCCCTATCACGCCGCCTATACCAAACTGGCGGCCAAACGGGACGACACCATCATCGTCGCGGTTCACAGCTTTACGCCGCGCCTGAATTCTGGCCACCCCCGCCCCTGGCATATCGGCCTTTTATTCGCCGGTGACACCCGCCTTTCGCAGCCCCTGTTGGAAGGCCTGCGCGCCGAACCTGGCCTGTGCGTTGGCGCCAATGAACCCTACGCAGGCCATTTGCCCGGCGACGCGGTGGATCGCCACGCCCTGATCCCCGGTCGCCCGAATGTGTTGCTGGAAATCCGTCAGGACCTGATAGAAGACAGCGCAGGTCAACGCGCCTGGGCCGAACGCCTGGCCCCAATGATGACAGACGTGCTGAACGCCGCAATTTTTTAACCACCCCGGAGAACACTAATATGGACGACCAAACCCGCATCGAAATAGAAGCCGCCGCCTTTCGCCGCCTGCAAAAGCACCTGCAGGTGGACCGCACCGACGCCCAGAATATCGATATGATGAATCTTGCCGGGTTTTGCCGGAACTGCCTGTCACGCTGGTATCAGGAGGCAGCCGTTGAACGGGGCATTGAAATGACCAAAGACGAAGGGCGGCAAGCCTTCTACGGCATGCCCTACGGCGAATGGAAAGATAAACACCAGACCGACGCCAGCCCCGAAAAGCAGGCCGCGTTTGAAGTGGCATTTGCTGAGAATGTCGGCGAAGCAAAAGGCTGATCCACATCTTCGAATTGGTCAAAGTATCCCCGCCGGAGGCAAAAAGTTTTGGGCCTCCGGCGGGGATATTTGCGCCAAGTCGAACTGGTCAGGGTTTTTTAGCTATTTATCGCTGCGCAATTTTACCGGCGTCAGATCAACCCCATTGGCGCGGCCGACGTATTCTGGCAGCATCGGAATATAATCTTCATTGCCATCACCGCCAGAATTCAGCGCCAGTGAGAACGAATTTTTGACCGCATTACCAACAGGGTTTGCCACCCCGGCCGCATCCGCCATTGCCCCCAGATAGCGCAGGTCTTTATGGGCATTGGTCAGGGTGAATTTATGGGCCTCTGGGTTGCCATCAATCGTGTAACCCATGAAGGTCTGGTAAAACCCGCAATCCATACGGCTACCGCGAATGATGCTGTCAAAACGTTCCGACGACAGGCCAACCTTACCCGCCAGCGTCAGTGCCTCTGAATAAATCGCGGCGTACCCCAGTGACAGGAAATTATTCAACAGCTTCATCCGGTGCCCGTCACCGATGGTACCGATATGCACGATCTTTCCAGCCCAGGTTTGGATAACCGGCTCAACGCGCCCAAACACATCATCCAACGCGCCAACAATGGCATGCAGCTCACCTGTTGCGGCCTGCGCCGGGGTACCACCCAATGGGGCATCGACATATCCAACACCGAGTGCGGCCATTTCTTCGGCCAGCATCACGGTTGAATTCGGATCTGCAGTCGAACAATCAATAATCACCGACCCGGGTTTCAACCCGGCTTTCAGGCCCCGCACAATGCCTTCAACCTGCGGCGATCCGGGCGCACAAATGAAAACCACCGATGATTTTTCGCCCAACTCTTGCAGCGAAGCCGCCTCGTCCGCACCATGCGCCACCAGATCCTCGACCGGCGCGCGGTTGCGGTGTGCAATCACACTCAGGCCATAGCCACCCTTTTGAAGGTTGCGGGCCATGCCATGCCCCATCAACCCAACCCCGACAAAGCCAACGGTTTCTGATTTGTCTGACATGTTCGGTATCTCCTGAAAAATGTGTTTTTACCCCGGACCAGCAGGCCGGGTGTTTACCCCTCAGATCGCCGCTTTGCGGCTTTCATCCAGATAGATTTCACGCAGCCGTGCGGCCACCTTGCCGGGTGTTCCATCGCCCAGTTTCACCCCGTCAATTTCAACGACCGGCATCACAAAGGCCGAGGCAGAGGTTACAAATGCCTCATCCGCACCCTGGGCTTCCTCAATCGAAAACGCCCGTTCCTCAATTTTCATCTGGGCCTCACGTGCATAGCGCAAAACGGCCGCTCGGGTGATGCCGTGCAGGATGTCATTGGACAAGTGGCGGGTGATTATCTTACCGTTTTTCACGATATAGGCGTTGTTGCTGGTGCCCTCTGTCACCACCCCGTCTTCCACCAGCCAGGCATCCCCTGCGCCTGCTTTTTTGGCCATCATCTTGCCCATACTTGGGTACAAAAGCTGCACGGTTTTAATGTCACGCCGTCCCCAACGGATGTCTTCAATCGAGATCACCGACATGCCGACCTTTGCCGCCGGGTTATCCGCAAGACCGGGTTTTAACTGGGTAAACAGCACCAGCGTAGGCGGTGTTGTTTCCGGGTCAGGAAACACAAAATCCCTGTCTCCGGCAGATCCGCGCGTGACCTGCATATAAATCAAACCATCGGTGATACCATTACGCGACACCAACTCGCGGTGGATATTCAGCAGCTCATCCATATCGACCGGCGACGCCATGTCCAGTTCACTAAGCGAGCGTTGCAAACGTGCCGCGTGCCCGTCAAACGCGATCAGCTTACCGTCCAGAACGGATGTCACCTCATAGACCCCATCGGCCATCAGGAAACCCCGGTCAAAGATTGATATTTTGGCATCCTCTTCGGGCAGATATTGCCCATTCACGTAAACGGTCCGGCTCATCCAGTTCTCCTTAACCCCAGAGCGCCACACTTGGCGGGTACACCCCGGCATCATCAAATTTCAATGCGTTGTCACGGTCTTCGGCCAAAAGAAGCGGCCCGTCAAGGTCAACAAATTCAACCCCCTGCGCCACCAGAACCGCCGGTGCCATCGCCAGGGATGAACCAACCATGCAACCAACCATAACGCCATAACCTTCGGATATTGCCTGTTCTTTCAGGGCAATTGCTTCGGTCAGGCCGCCGGTTTTATCCAGTTTGATATTGACTACATCGTATTTGCCCTTCAGCCCCGGCAGGCTGGCGCGGTCATGACAGGATTCGTCCGCACACACCGGCAAGGGGCGTTCAATTTCACCCAACATATCATCCGCCCCGGCGGGCAGTGGCTGTTCGACCAATTCAACCCCCAGACGTAACAAATGGGGCGCAAGCTCGGTGTAAACCTCGCCCGACCACCCTTCGTTGGCGTCCACAATAATGCGGGATTTCGGCGCACCCCGGCGAACCGCCTCCAGCCGCGCCATATCATCCGGGGTGCCCAGCTTGATCTTCAGCAATGGCCTGTGGGCATTTTTTGCGGCTGAAATTTGCATCTGGTCAGCTTCACCCAGCGACAGGGTAAAGGCCGTCACCTGTGGCCCCGGCACCCCCAAACCAGCCAATTCCCAAACCCGTTTGCCCGCCTGCTTGGCCGCCATGTCCCACAATGCACAATCCACCGCATTGCGCGCTGCCCCCGCCGGCAGCAAATACTGCAAACCCGCATGCGTCAGATCACCGGGCAGGCCCAGAACCTGATCCGCAACATTTTCCATCGTTTCGCCGTACCGGGCATAGGGAACACATTCACCCCAGCCCTGATCAGCGCCGTCCCTGACGCGAATGGTCAAAACCTTTGCCTCACTGCGCGAGCCCCGCGAAATGGTGAACACCTCGGCCAGACGAAACACGTCACGCTCAACCTTTATCTCCACACCTCACCCTTTTCTTTTGCAAAATACTCCCGCCGGAGGCTCCGACATATCCGCCAGTCACAACGCCAACAGCGCATCCACCAGCCGCCCGGCACCCTGACGATAGGGATCAACCGCTGGCAAGCCCATTTCGCCCTCAACCCCGGCCAGATACTCTATCGCTTCGGCCTCAGACATGTGCTGGGTGTTGACCGATATCCCAACCACCTGACAGTCCGGGTTGGCAACCTGTGCAATTGGCAGGGCAGTATCACGCAGCTGCGCCAGTGTTGGCTGGGTGTACCCCGGTAGGCCGCGCATGTGCTTGCGTGTTGGTTCATGGCACAAGATCAGCGCATCCGGCTGCCCGCCGTGGATCAGGGCCATCGTCACACCAGAATAAGACACATGGTACAGGCTGCCCTGTCCTTCGATATGGTCCCAGTGATCCGGGTCATTATCCGGCGTCAGGTATTCCACCGCCCCGGCCATAAAATCTGCAATGACCGCGTCCAGCGGCACACCCGCCCCGGTGATCAGAATGCCGGTCTGCCCTGTCGGGCGAAAGGTTGACTTCATCGCGCGTCGGTTCATTTCTGCGTCCATCGCCAGCCCGGTATACATTTTTCCGACCGAACAATCCGTGCCAATCGCAAGGCACCGCTTGCCCGTGCGCTTCACACCATTGGCAATTGGATAGGCGGCCGTTGGCACCCGCACATCATGTAACGTGGTGCCATGGGTTTGCGAGGCCGCATATAGCTCGGGCTCATTTCGCAAAAGGTTGTGCAAACCGCTGGCGATGTCAAAACCCATTTCCAGGGCTTCAACCAGAACCTTGCGCCAGGCGGGTGAAATTTCACCACCCCGGTTGGCCACCCCAATCACCAGTGTTTTAACCCCTGCGGCCTTGGCCTGGGCCAGGGACATATCTTTGACCCCCAGATCCGCGCCACAGCCCGGCAAGCGTAACTGCCCCACCGAATAGTCCGGGCGCCAGTCATAGATGCCCTGCGCAACCTTGGTCGCCAGCTGATCAGGCGCGTCGCCCAAAAATAATAGATACGGCGTGTTAATCATGGTATTTCCTGCCAATGGGTTCACGCGATATTCTCTTGCTTTACCCGAAACTTGCATGCGTATTTGCGCAAATTTTGTAATATTTCAGAAAAATATTGCGTGGTTTTTAAATTTCTTCGAACTTTCTTGCTTAAATAAAACAGACTGCGCAAAACCATATCAATACCCCCAACCCACCGCGCCGCAGCATTTTTCTGCGCTTGCAAAACGGCCTTGCTGTTCGGCGCGCAATATTCTACCCCTCAGGGCAACCAAAACGTAACATCATTACAAGGCCGCATCATGAGCTTTCGCACCCAGCCAACACCGCCCGCCCGCCCGAACCGCTGTCAGTTGTTTGGCCCCGGCTCGCGCCCGGCCATCTTTGAAAAGATGGCGGCCAGTGCAGCCGATGTGATCAATCTGGATCTGGAAGATTCTGTTGCCCCCGATGACAAGCCACAGGCCCGCAAAAACATCATTGCTGCGATCAATGACATCAACTGGGGCGACAAATACCTAAGCGTTCGCATCAACGGACTGGATACGCCCTATTGGTACCGCGATGTGGTTGACCTGTTGGAACTGGCCGGCGAGCGGTTGGACCAGATCATGATCCCCAAGGTCGGATGCGCGGCCGATGTTTATGCTGTTGATGCACTGGTCACCGCGATCGAGGCCGCCAAGGGGCGCACAAAACCCATTAGTTTTGAGGTGATCATCGAAAGTGCGGCGGGTATCGCCCATGTGGAAGAAATTGCCGCCAGCAGCCCGCGTTTGCACGCAATGTCACTGGGGGCGGCGGATTTTGCCGCCAGCATGGGTATGCAGACCACCGGCATCGGCGGCACGCAGGAAAACTATTATATGGCGCATGGTGGTAACAAATACTGGTCCGATCCGTGGCACTGGGCACAGGCGGCGATTGTCGCGGCGTGCCGCACCCACGGCGTTTTGCCGGTTGATGGGCCGTTTGGTGATTTTTCGGATGACGAAGGGTTTGTTGCACAGGCCCGCCGGTCGGCCACATTGGGCATGGTTGGCAAATGGGCGATCCACCCCAAGCAAATCACCCTTGCCAACGATGTTTTCACCCCGTCCGCTGAACAACTTACCGAGGCCCGCGAAATTCTGGCCGCGATGGAAAAGGCCACCGCCGAAGGCGCGGGTGCCACCGTTTACAAGGGCCGCCTGGTGGATATTGCATCGATCAAACAGGCCGAGGTGATCGTGGCACAGGCCAATTTGATCAACGGTAAATAGGGCATAATTTCCGCCCACATCTGCCATCCGGGCCAAGTCCAGTTGCATTCAACTTGGCACAACGCCATATACGTGGCTGAGTGTGGCAGGAGACCCGAATGAACAACTATCTTGAATTTGAAAAACCGCTGGCAGAAATCGAAGGCAAAGCGGAAGAATTGCGCGCCATGGCCCGTGCCAATGAAGAGATGGACATTGAAAAAGAGGCCGCCGCGCTGGACAAAAAAGCAGAGGCCCTGCTGAAAGAATTGTACGAAAACCTGACCCCCTGGCGCAAATGCCAGATTGCGCGCCACCCGGACCGGCCCCACTGCAAAGATTACATCGAAACCCTGTTCACCGAATACACCCCCCTTGCCGGGGACCGGAACTTTGCCGATGACCACGCGGTCATGGGCGGGTTGGCCCGGATCGGCGGCACGCCCGTGGTCATTATTGGCCACGAAAAGGGCCACAACACCAAAACCCGGATTGAACGTAATTTCGGCATGGCCCGCCCCGAAGGATACCGCAAGGCGATCCGCCTGATGGAACTGGCGGACAAATTCGGCCTGCCGATCATTTCCCTTGTGGATACGGCGGGGGCCTATCCGGGCAAGGGCGCCGAAGAACGGGGCCAATCCGAAGCGATTGCCCGTTCAACCGAAAAATGCCTGCAAGTTAAGGTGCCCTTTATTTCCGTCATCATTGGTGAGGGCGGATCAGGCGGCGCCGTGGCCTTTGCCACGGCGGACCGCGTTGTGATGCTGGAACATTCCACATATGCGGTGATCAGCCCGGAAGGCTGTGCATCTATCCTGTGGAAAGACGCCGAAAAAATGCGTGAAGCCGCCGAAGCCCTGCGCCTGACCGCGCAAGATCTGGAAAAACTGGGGGTTGCTGATCGTGTCCTGCCGGAACCACTGGGTGGTGCCCAACGTGACCGCGCAGGAACGATGGCATCCGTCGGCAAAGAAATAGAGACCCTGTTGAAAGAATTGAAACAGAAAAAGCCGGACCAGTTGCGCAAAGAACGGCGGCAAAAATATTTGGATATAGGTGCCAAGGGACTGGCAGCCTAGGGGGCACAAACCAATGACATATCTTGAAAGTATCGCTGACAATCTGGCACAAAAGGTGCTGGCCGATCCGGCCAACATTGACGACAGTACTGTGATCGACATGATGGCAGCAACAATCAGTGCCTCATCGGCCACGTTGCAGGAAACATTTCTGACAGCGGTGCGTATCCGGCGCGCAGAAATGCGGGCAAAGGCTGTGCTGGAAAAGCATGTCACCAAGGCACATGCCAAAGACTGATCCGCTGATCCTATTCAGTCTTCGCGCTGTCGTTTTGCACAAACCCTGCCTCAGCCATCAAGATATCTGATGCAGTTTCAATCTGGTCTTCCAGCTTTTTCATGAATTCACCAACTGGCAACCCCGGCGGGATTGGCGGCAGGAATTCTATAACGGCCAGACCCGGTTTGCGGTATATACCGTGACGCGGCCAGAAAACGCCAACGTTTGTGGCCGCTGGCACACATTCACTGGCCAGTTGTTCGTATAGCACACCAGACCCAACCTTGTATTTCTTTTGCACACCGGGGGCGACCCGCGTGCCTTGGGGATAGATGATCAACTGGCCCTGACCGGCCCCCTTTGCAACGCCTGCTTTCATCTGGGTAATTGCGGCACCACGTTTACCACGGTCAACCATGACACAGCCCATGCGTTGTGCATACCACCCCAGAAACGGCGCCCATTTAAGAGAGGCCTTCATGATAAATTTTGGCTGCGGAACCGCGCCGGAAATCATCAGAATATCAAAAAAGCTTTGGTGCTTTGACGCAACCATTACTTCACTTGTTGGGGGTGTGCCGCGAATTTCTGATCGCAGGCCGACCATCCAGCCCGCAGTCCAGCGGACCCAGCCAGCATAGGCGTGAACCGCCCGAAAGGTCCATTTACTGGAAAACATTGCCAGCGGTGCATAAGACACCGAAATAACCAGCAACATAACGTACATCTGACCGATAAATATCAGTGACCGCAGCCATTGAATTGCATAACCCATTAAGTGATCCCTTTTAATGCCTTAAACGCCGCAACTCTGGTCGCAACAAACGCCACGATACCGGCAAGTGGTGGGATAAGAACTGGCCACAGCCAGTGCAATCCCTGAAACCCCAATCCGGTTAGAAACCCACCTTCTGTCGAAGCACCCGGAAGCGCAAGTATTGCCGTAACACCCAATATGGTCCCCACCAGCGCCCCCCAAAAGGCACGCAAGGTAAACCGGCGCACAAATGCGCGCGCAATAAATGTGTCCAGCGCACCAACAAGGCGCAAAACCTGAATGACCTGCCCATTGGCCGCCAGTGCCGAATTGGCCGCCAGTGTGATCATCGAAGCCGTGGCAGCCGCAATCAGAACGATTGCCACAACCCCCAGAAACCGCAACCTGTCGGCGGCTTTTACCAAAGGTTGGCGCCAGCGCGTGTGATCATCCAGAACTGCGCCGGGGGCTTCGGCCTGCAAACGCAAACGCAGGCCAGCGGTATCAACGCCGTCACTGGTTTCAACAACCTCAATCAGCGCCGGAATTGGCA
This sequence comes from Marinosulfonomonas sp., assembly GCA_030625325.1. Classification (GTDB taxonomy): domain Bacteria; phylum Pseudomonadota; class Alphaproteobacteria; order Rhodobacterales; family Rhodobacteraceae; genus NVTR01. The sequence goes on along the minus strand of DAOURA010000007.1, from coordinate 23,109 downwards.
GGGCATCCAGCGGCAGGTCGGGGCCAAACCACGGGGCCAGCAGGCTTTGCTGTTCTGCCTTGCTCAGGATGCGCGCCGAACTGACCCCCGGCGTGGCCAACAGTACCTTTAGGGCCGCATCACTTTGGATGCCCATCTGTTCAACCGGGGCCGATATGCGCACAGTGGCCGAGCGCGCCAATTCAGACGACCACCGGTCCGCCAAACGCCCCGTCGCCAATGACAGGGCCAGCGCAAAAACAGTCAAAAACGCCATTGCGCCCGCCGTGAACTGTGTCAGGCGGGCAGTATAACCGGACGGCGGCACAACCCGGTCCGCGCGGTTGTCCCAAGTGGTCGGATTTGGCATTTTCTTGCGAAGGTTCACAGATCTGCCCCCGCTTCCTGGACCTTACGGTCACGAATTCGCAAAACGCGCACGGCAACCTGCGCCTTGGCCGCGCGGATCAGGTTCAGATCATGGGTGGCAATCAAAACTGTTTTTCCCATTTTGTTCAGTTCCACCAACAGGGATAGCAGGCGTTCAGACATTTCCCAGTCAACATTTCCGGTTGGTTCATCGGCGACAATGACATCGGGTGCCGTGATCACGGCGCGCGCCAGTGCGGCGCGCTGCCTTTCCCCCCCAGACAATTCAGGGGGGTGGGCATGGGCGCGGCTGGACAACCCAACCCAACCCAAAAGTTCTGCCAGGTTTTCAGTGTCCCGTGGTTTACCGGCAACTTCCAGGGGCAGGGAAACATTATCACTCATCGACAGATGGTCCAGAAACCGGCAATCCTGATGCACAACCCCAATGCGGCGTCGGGCATGGGCGATATCGTTACGCTCCATTTCCCGCGCATCTTTGCCAAAAAATGTGGTTTTACCTGATGTTGCCAGCAGATCCATATAGCAAAGTTTTAGCAAAGTGGTCTTTCCCGACCCCGAAGGCCCGGTCAGAAAATAGAAAGAACCGGGCTGCAAATCCAGCGAAACCCCGGAAAACAGGTCAGCGTCGCCATACCCATAGGATACATCAGCTAGTTGAATCATATTTGGCTATACCTTATTCCTGCCGCGACAGTTTTGCCTCAGCACGCCAGCTCTTTCAATCACTCTGACGCAAAAGCTTGGAATGTTTAACAACCTTTGTTAGAAAACATGAAAAATGAAGCAGTATTACTGCATAAAAAATTATCCTGTCTTTTGGGGATCAAGTTAATGACGGCTGAGGTGGCATAATGCGGATGATTTGTCCAAATTGCGAAGCGCAATACGAAGTGGATGCCAATGTCATTCCCGAAACAGGGCGCGATGTTCAGTGTTCAAATTGCGGGCATACCTGGTTTCAGCGCCGATCCGAACTGGAAGGTGGCCCCGTACCCCAGCCAGCTGGGTTGCTCCAGCCAGAACCTGAGCCAGAACCCGCACCCGCACCGGAGCCAGAAGCAGAGCCGGCACCCGCATCTATACCGGAGCCAGAAGCAGAGCCGACACCCGAATTTGACGTGGCTGAATTTTATGCCTCCGTGCCGGAGCCAAAGCCAGAGCCCGAAATAACCATAGAGACACCGGACGAACCAGTCGCGCCCGCCCCGGATGAAACCGACGAAACCACCGACGAAACCCCAATGTCGGCGCAGGACGATTACAGTCAGACGCAACAGTCAGACACACCACATCATCAACCTCTGGGTGAAGATGTGGTTGAAATTCTGCGCGAAGAGGCAGAGCGCGAAACAGCAGAGCGTTCTTTTGGGGAACACGACTTTTCGGTCCAGCCAAGTTCAGATTTGGATCAGGCTGAACCCAATCCTGAACCCCATAGTCAGGAACAAACCACCGGGTTGCTCGACCAGGATCCGGAGCCGGCCCCCGAAATTGCAGCACAACCCCATGAAGCCAAAAATAAGCGGCGCAACCTGCTGCCCGACATTGAAGAAATCAAATCGACGCTGTCAGCTACAAAAGGCGATGATACTATTGATGATTTCGCATCAGCAGAACAGCGCCGCAGCGGGTTTCGCAGGGGGGTCGTATCGGCGATTTCTGTCTTTGCCCTGTTGGCGCTGCTTTATATGTTTGCCGGCAAAATCACCGCTGCCATTCCGCAGACTGAAACCTTCCTGTCCGGGTATGTCGCGTGGATCGATGGGTTACGCACAACCGTTGACCGGATAATGCTGAACGCCGTGGAAAAACTGACCGGGCTGCTCGCCCAACTGGGCAGTGATACCAGCACCTGAGGCCGAACCTAAAAACGGTCTAACAGACGTTTAAGATAGTCCAACTCAATTTCCGGGCGGCCCTGATCAGATGATCTGCGCCGTATTTCATCCAGCAATTCACGGGCGCGCCGGTAGACATCTTCACCCTGCAACAGATCCTGCTCTGTCCCGGTCCGCCCGGCGGCCCCAGTGTCGCGGCCCAGCGGGTCGTTGCCGGTATTGCCATTCGCACGCCCAAATTCCTGACCCTGCTGGTCAGATGGCTGACCCTGCTGTTCGGCCTGACCTTCTGCAAGGTCCCGCATGCCTTCGCGCAGGGCCTCCAGCGCATCGGCCTGCTTGTCCAGCGCACCGGAAAGATCGCCCTGCCGCAGCGCCTGTTCGGCGTCTTCCATTGCGCGCCCGGCACGGCCCAGTGCTTTTCCAGCCGTATCATCACCGGGCACCGCGCCACCCCCAAGGGCCTGCGACTGTTGGCCCAACTGATCACGCAGGGCCTGTTGGCGGCCTGCCAGACCTTGGCCTTGCCCATTTTCACCCTGCATATCCCCGAAGGTATCGTCACTAAGCCCCTGTTGCTGGCGCAGGGTATCGGCCAGCCCGTCCATTGCCTGCTGGCCGGGGCTTGGCTGGCCCTGCCCACCCTGGGTCACCTGCATGTTTTCCATCATCCGGCGCAGTTGCTCCATCAATTCCTGCGCCTCGGCCATGCGGCCCTGTTCCATCAGTTCCTGTAGGCGGTCCAGCATTTGTTGCAACTGCTGGCCGGTGATTTCCTGTGTGGTTTCATTTTCGGCCAGATCACTGCCGTCTTTTTGTGAATTTTGCGCCAGTTGCTGCATATAATCCTGCATCGCTTCGCGCAGGTCATCCATCAGCTTGGCAATTTCTTCGTCGGACGCCCCGTCACGCATCGCCTGTTCAAGGCGTTCCTGTGCCTGACGCAAACGTTCTTTGGCGTCCGACAGGTTGCCGTCTTCGATCAGGGTCGCAATACCCCACAGCGCCTGAGCAATTTCATCCTGACCTTCACCACTTAGCCCGCCAGCAGATGTCCCACCCTCAAGCCTGCGAATTGCCACCCGTAGCTTCAGATAAGCGGTTGCAGGAATATTGGCGTCCGCCGGCCGGTGGCTAACGGCGCGCAAAATTTGCGCCACACGACGCGCGTTTTGCTTGCTCCACAACAGATCACGGCGCTGTTCAATCAGGGCGGCGGCCAGCGGGTCAAAAAAGCGCCTGCCGGGCAGGGTAATGGTTTGCGCCCCGGACGTTCCGGTTTGCCCCAGCCCATCACTTGCAAACAGGCGGATGATCACCGGCAGACCCGCCCAGGGGTGCTGTGCCAGGTTATCAACCACCGTTTCAGTCAGTGCCCGCCGGTCCCCCCGGTATGGCATGGGCAGATCCAGCAGGATCGGATCACGCGCTTCGGGCGCAGGCCCCAGCCCATGGCGCCGATCCACCCCGGCGATATCCAGCACCATTTCCGCGCGGGCAGCGCGCACACCGTAATCATCTGCCGCGGTGAACGGCAGGCGCATTTCGCCACCAACCGTGCGCTCAACCTTACCACCAAGGGCAATCGTCGGGGGCTGGTCGGCCAACACGTTCACCTGCCAACTGGCCCCACCCGGTCCGTCGATGGTTATGTTGCCCGATTGGGTGATCTCAATGGTCTGATCTGGCTCTGCCACGGGGTCATCGGGGCCGGTTTGCCCTGAAATATCTTCAATAACCCGCAGCGCGCCAACCGCACCATAAAGGCGCAGGGTCAGTTGGCTGCCCTGCGCAACGGTCAGGCTGTCGGCTGTCATGTCTGCCAGATAGATCGTTGGCTTGCCGGTATAGGCCGGCGGCTCAACCCAACCTTCCCAGCTTGGCCCCGCCCCGGATACAGCACCGGGTGTGACCAGCCCCGCCACAGTGGTGACCTGAAACACAGACCCGAACAACAGCGCCATCACAAAGCCCACCGTTGCCACATAGCGCAGGGCATAAGGATCACGCCGCGACACCCGCAGATCAGGGGGCACCGGGCGGGCCTGCGCGGCACGCGCGGCCATGCGGTTGATATGGGCGTCCCACAGGGCACGCGATTGCGGGTCATCCGAGCCAAGCACAAGATCATCCAGCACCGCCGACAGGGGGCGCCCCGGCAGGGAACGGTCCAGCCGTGTGCGTATTTCACCACGCCCCGGCCACACGAACCGGCGCAGCCCATAGATCAGGGCCAGAATGGCAAACAGGGTCACAAGCCCCGCAACCACCCGGCCCGACGCAGGGCCAAGGTGATCCTGCACCCCGAACATCGCCAGACCAAGGCCCACCATAACAACCGAAACAAACGGCCAGAACGCCTGTGTTGCCCGTTCTGCAACCATACCCGCCCCGGTCAGCCAAAGCGGCCAGCGCAAACGATCCAGTGTCGTATCGGGTATGGTGGTGGGGTCAGCCATCTGCCCCCGGAACTGTCAAAGCCATGGGGGGATCGTATCGCGGTTTATCATTTCTTCATAGGTCGGGCGGGCGCGAATGACGGCGAATTGATCACCGCTGACCAGAACTTCGGGGATCAGGGGGCGGGAATTATATTCCGACGCCATCACCGCCCCATAGGCCCCGGCAGATCGAAACGCCACCAGATCGCCCGCCGAAAGAACCGGCATATCACGCCCTTTGCTAAAGGTATCACCACTTTCACAAACCGGCCCGACGATATCGTATTTCGTGGCTTCACCGCCCGGTGCGGGTTCATTCACTGCAATGATATCATGGTGTGCTTCGTACATGGCCGGGCGGATCAGGTCATTCATCGCCGCATCCAGAATCAGGAACTGACGGTCTTCGCCCTGTTTGACGTAAATCACTTCGCTAACCATGATCCCGGCGTTCCCCGCGATCAGGCGGCCCGGTTCAATTTCAATCTCGCACCCCAGATCGCCCAGTGTGCGTTTGACCATCTGGCCATATTCAATCGGCAAGGGGGGGGCACTGTTGGATCGTTCATAGGGGATGCCCAGACCACCGCCCAGATCAAGCCTGCGGATATCATGGCCATCTTCGCGCAACGCGCGGGTCAGATCGGCAACCATGTTGAATGCTTGCTCAAACGGGGCCAGATCGGTCAGTTGGCTGCCAATATGGACATCGATCCCCACCACATCCAGCCCCTTCAGGGCGGCGGCCTGGGCGTAAACGTCCCGCGCGCGGCTGATCGGGATGCCGAACTTGTTTTCCGATTTTCCGGTGGCAATTTTGGCGTGGGTCTTTGCATCAACATCCGGGTTCACCCGGATCGTTACCGGCGCCACCTGCCCCAATGACAGGGCCACATCGTTCAGCGCCTGCATTTCGGGTTCGGATTCCAGATTGAACTGACGAATGCCCCCCTGCAGGGCCAACCGCATTTCTTCGCGGGTTTTGCCAATTCCCGAAAACACAATCCTTTCACCGGGGACACCTGCGGCCCTGGCCTTTAGGTATTCACCAATTGAAACCACATCGATCCCGGCGCCCAGATCACCCATCAGTTTCAGCACAGCCAGATTTGAATTCGACTTCATCGCAAAACAAACCAGATGATCCACCCCTTCAAGGGCTTCGTCAAACAGCTTGAAATGGCGCGTCAGGGTCGCGGCGGAATAACAATAAAACGGCGCGCCCACAGAGGCGGCGATATCGGCCACCGGCACGCCTTCGGCATGTAATTTTCCGTCTTTGTATAAGAAATGATCCATCGGTGATATTCCCGGGGTTTTGAGTGGGCTGTGTCTTAACAAACAGGGGCAGGTGGCTACGGTGAAAACGCCACGCCAAACGATGTTGTGTTGAACGGCCCGGTTCTTGAATTATAGCCGATCGTCGTTTCGGTTGAATACTTGGGCGTCAATGGCGCACCATCCGCGCCACAGGACACAAGAACAACACAGGCAACCAAGGCTGTAACGATCAGTTTCATGCCAAAATACCTTTCCATCGGGCGATCTGTTCGCGCACCTGATCAGGGGCAGTGCCGCCGTATGATGTTCGGGATTTTACCGAATTTTCCACCCCAAGCACATCAAACACCCCGGCCGTTATCGCCCCATGCACCGATTGCATCTGTTCCAGCGTCAGGTCCGGCAAATCAACGCCCTGCTTTTCGGCCATGCCCACCAATGTTCCGGTAACATGGTGCGCGTCACGAAATGGCAGGTTCAGTTCACGCACCAGCCAGTCGGCCAGATCGGTCGCGGTTGAAAACCCGCTGGCCGCCGCAATGCGCAATTCATCAACATTGGCGTTCATATCAGCCACCATGCCGGTCATCGCCGCCAGCGCCAGCATCAGGTTATCAGCCGCATCAAAAACCTGTTCCTTGTCTTCCTGCATGTCCTTTGAATAGGTCAGCGGCAGCCCCTTCATCACCGTGAACAGACCAACCATTGCACCCATGATCCGGCCAATCTTGGCGCGGATCAATTCAGCCGCATCGTGGTTTTTCTTTTGCGGCATAATCGACGACCCGGTGGAAAACCGGTCCGACAGGGCGACAAAGCGGAACTGGGCCGAGGACCAGATCACCAGTTCTTCGGCGAACCGGCTAAGGTGCATCGCACAAATCGTGCTGCTGGCCAGAAATTCCAGCGCAAAATCCCGATCCGCCACCGCGTCCAGCGAATTGGCCGCAGGCCGATCAAACCCCAGCGCCTGCGCCGTTGCGTCCCGGTCAATCGGAAACGATGTCCCCGCCAGCGCGGCCGCCCCAAGGGGGCATTCATTCATCCGCGCCCGCGCATCGCGAAACCGCGACATATCGCGGCCAAACATTTCAACATAGGCCATCATATGGTGACCCCATGTCACCGGCTGGGCCACCTGCAAATGGGTGAAACCCGGCATTACCCAATCGGCCCCGGCCTCTGCCTGCACCAACAATGCCCGGCACAGCGCATCCAACCCGGCAATTGCCGCGTCCGCCTGATCACGCACCCACATCCGAAAATCCAGCGCCACCTGATCATTGCGCGACCGCGCCGTATGCAAACGCCCGGCTGGTTCGCCAATGATTTCCTTCAGGCGTGATTCAACATTCATGTGAATGTCTTCCAAAGCCGGCGAAAACTGAAAATTCCCGCCTTCAATTTCTGACAAGACCGTGAGCAGGCCTTCCCTGATCGCATTTCCATCACTATCCGTAATGATACCCTGTGCGGCCAACATTGCCGCATGGGCCCGTGACCCTGCGATGTCTTGGGTGTATAGCCGCTTGTCGAAACTGATAGAGGCATTTATTGCCTCCATGATTGCGTCCGGCCCGTCGGCGAACCGCCCGCCCCACATTGCGTTCTGGGTCTTTTTGGTCATGTCTTTACCCCCCGGAGGGTCCATATGCGTTTACTTCGTTCTGTCGTGCTCTACACGGCGCTTGCGCTTGGTGCAAATGGCGCGTTCGCACAAACCGCCGATTTGGCGGCCCTGCGTGAGGGCACCATGAAAAAATTGATCTTCCACACTGAACCAAAGGACGTCTCGCAGGTTACCTTCAGTGACCCGGATGGTGGTGTTCACCAACTGGCCGACTGGCAGGGTAAATATATCGCCGTCAACTTTTGGGCCACATGGTGCGCGCCCTGCCGCAAAGAAATGCCGTCCCTTCAGCAATTACAGGACACCTATGGCGGTGATGATTTCGAAGTCGTAACCATTGCCACCAGCCGCAGCAAACTACCGGCCATCCAACGCTTTTTTGACGACGTGGAAATCACCAGCCTGCCAATCCTGATGGACCCGAAAATGGAACTGGCCCGAGATATGGCCGTTCTGGGCCTGCCGATCACAATTATCCTGAACCCTGAGGGCCAGGAAATCGCCCGCCTGCGCGGTGACGCGGAATGGTTCAGCAACAGCGCACAGGCCATAATTGCAGGCCTGATTGCACAGGCGGAATAATTTAGCGGGCCATTTTTGCGACGCGCCCATGGCAAGGGCAGGTCACCATATGGTCATTGACCATCCCGGTGGCCTGCATGAAGGCATAAACAATTGTCGGGCCACAGAACTTGAACCCGGCCTTTTTCAGATCCTTTGATATCTGAACTGACAACGGCGTCTGGGCCGGAACCTGCCCCATATTGGTGAACCGGTTTTGCAATGGCTTGCCGTCAACATAGGCCCACAGAAACCTGTCAAACCCTTGGTCTGCCTCAATGCGTTGCCATGCGCGGGCGTTGCCAATGGTGGCTTCAATCTTGCCGCGGTGGCGCACGATGCCCGGATTTTCCAGCAGGCGTGCAACATCCGTTTCACCCCATATTGCAATTACATTCGGGTCAAACCCTTCAAAGGCCACCCTGAAATTTTCACGTTTGCGCAGTATCGTTATCCAGGCCAGCCCGGCCTGAAATCCGTCAAGAATCAGCTTTTCCCACAGGGCACGACTGTCGTATTCCGGCACCCCCCAGTCGTGGTCATGATAATCTACGTAAAGCGGGTCATCACCGCACCAATCGCACCTGCCATCCATGACTTCCCCCTTATTATATTCAGTTATTTGGTCATTTCAGTTAAAACACACTCAATTAGAACTAAATAAGAACATTTACCTGTTTTTAGGGTTTGCCCGTCAGGTTGGCAACAGTCAAACGCCATATGGAATTGCCCAAAATGTATAACCCAAAAATGAACCCCATGGATGGTATTTCCGACCCCCTTACACTGGCGGTGGACGAACGGGACCGCAATGCACCCCAGCTTGTGGCCGAGGCCCTTCGGGAAAATCGCGTGATGCTGGCCTTTCAGCCGATCGTTCAAACGGCCGCCCCGGACCGCCCGGCATTCTATGAAGGGCTGATCCGCATAATGGACAGAACCGGGCGCATAATTCCGGCCCAGGATTTTATTGATGGGGTCGAAACCAGTGAACTGGGCCGCAAAATAGATTGTAAGGCCCTACAGCTTGGCCTGATTACCCTGCAACAGGAACCAACCCTGCGCCTGTCCATCAATATGTCGGCCCGTTCCATTGGCTATGCCCCGTGGAAACAGGTTTTGACAAATGGCCTGAAAGACGACCCCACAATTGCCGAGCGGCTAATCCTGGAAATTACTGAACGTTCGGCAATGGTCATGCCAGACATCGTTCAGGCGTTCATGTCCGACCTGCAAGCCATGGGCATATCCTTTGCGCTGGATGATTTCGGCGCCGGTTACACCGCTTTTCGCTATTTGCGGGATTTCTACTTTGACATCCTTAAAATTGACGGCACCTTTATCCGGGGCATCCACAAAAACCCTGACAATCAGGTTTTAACCAAAGCTCTCATTTCCCTTGCCCGGCATTTTGAAATGTTCACTGTCGCCGAGTTTGTGGAAACCGAACAGGATGCCAGATTTCTGGCCGAGGCCGGTATTGATTGCATGCAGGGTTATTACTTTGGCGTCCCGACGGTTCGCCCCCACTGGGTTATTGATCGGGATAATCACAAAAAATCAGCCTAGATTGATCCTGATCCCTGAAATTCACCCTATCTGTCACAGGCAGCGGGGTGTCTTTCAGTTGATTTTTTCTGCACATGCAGCATAGTGGTTTTCAAGTGGGCAAAATCAGGGTTGTTTCTTTGGATAACCATGGACGAATTTCCTGCCCGATCACAGTTGGAGAAAAACCCTATGACCAATATCGTTATCGCATCCGCCGCCAGAACTGCCGTCGGCAGCTTTGCCGGATCATTTGCCAACACACCGGCCCACGATCTAGGCAAAGCTGTGCTTGAAGCCGTGGTTGAACGCGCAGATATTGAAAAGTCAGAGGTTAGCGAAACAATTCTTGGTCAGGTCTTAAGCGCCGGACAGGGCCAGAACCCGGCCCGGCAGGCCCACATTAACGCCGGTCTTCCGATTGAAAGTTCGGCCTGGGGGCTTAATCAGGTCTGCGGTTCCGGCCTGCGGGCGGTCGCCCTTGGCGCACAACAAATCCAACTGGGGGCTGCCAGCATAGTGGCAGCCGGTGGTCAGGAAAACATGACCCTGTCGCCCCATGTGGCGCACCTGCGGGCAGGCCATAAAATGGGCGACGTGAAATATATTGATTCAATGATCCGTGATGGCCTGTGGGACGCCTTTAACGGCTATCACATGGGGCAAACGGCGGAAAACGTTGCACAAAAATGGCAAATCAACCGCGATATGCAGGATCAATTCGCGCTAAACAGCCAAAACAAAGCAGAGGCGGCGCAAAACGCCGGCAAGTTCACCGACGAAATTGTTCCGTTCACCGTGAAAACGCGCAAGGGCGATATTATCGTCGACAAAGACGAATACATTCGTCACGGCGCAACCATTGAAGGCATGCAAAAAATGCGCCCCGCCTTTATTAAGGATGGCACCGTCACCGCCGCCAACGCATCCGGCCTGAACGACGGCGCGGCAGCAACCCTGTTGATGGCCGCCGATGACGCCGAAAAGCGCGGCATTAACCCACTGGCCCGCATCGCCAGCTTTGCGACCGTCGGCCTGGACCCGTCCGTTATGGGCGCAGGCCCGATTTACGCCAGCCGCAAGGCCCTTGAACTGGCCGGATGGAAGGCCGAAGATCTGGATCTTGTCGAAGCAAACGAAGCCTTTGCTGCACAGGCCTGCGCCGTAAACAAAGACATGGGCTGGAACCCGGATGTGGTAAACGTCAACGGCGGCGCGATTGCCATCGGCCACCCGATCGGCGCATCCGGCTGCCGGATCCTGAACACGCTGTTATTTGAAATGCAGCGCCGGGATGCCAAAAAGGGCCTTGCGACACTCTGCATCGGTGGCGGCATGGGTGTTGCCATGTGTCTGGAGCGGAGCTGAAATTAATAGCTGCATAGTTATACCGCGCATCACTACCATATTTTATCATTATTACTCAATGGACGGAGATTATAATGTCCCGAATTGCTATTGTTACGGGCGGCACACGCGGTATCGGCGCAGCAATTAGTGTTGCCCTGAATGATGCAGGCTACAAAGTTGCTGCGAATTACGCTGGCAACGATACCGCCGCAGAAAAGTTTTCTGCCAAAACAGGCATTGCAGCCTACAAGTGGTCCGTGGCCGATTATGACGCCTGTGTCGCAGGCATTGCCCAGGTCGAAGCTGATCTGGGCCCGGTGGAAATTTTGGTTAACAACGCTGGCATCACACGGGACGCGATGTTTCACAAAATGACCCCCCAGCAATGGAAAGAAGTTATCGATACCAACCTTTCGGGGGCGTTCAATATGACCCACCCGATTTGGCCGGGCATGCGGGGGCGAAAATTCGGCCGTGTGATCAACATCAGTTCAATCAACGGTCAAAAAGGCCAGGCCGGACAGGTAAATTATTCTGCCGCCAAGGCCGGCGATCTTGGTTTCACCAAGGCGCTGGCCCAGGAAGGCGCGCGCGTCGGCATCACCGTAAACGCAATCTGCCCCGGCTATATTGGCACCGAAATGGTCCTGGCGATCGACGAAAAAGTGGTGAAAGAACGCATCATTCCACAAATCCCAGTCGGGCGACTGGGGGAGCCAGCAGAGATTGCGCGTTGCGTAACATTTCTTGCCTCGGATGACGCCGGGTTTATTTCCGGCTCCACCCTGTCGGCCAACGGCGCACAGTTTGTTGTCTAAACCAAAATGACACGAAACCGCGCCACCCAGGTCGGTTTCGTTGCTATATTTCTATGGTCATTTCTGGCCCTGTTCACGGTTGGCACATCCCCTGTTCCGCCATTGCAACTGAATGCGATTTGTTTCGCGATCGGCGGCAGTATCGGGTTGATCTGGGCCTGGAAGACCGGCGGGTTTTCAAGCCTGAAAGATGTTTCGTGGGTGGTCTATGCTTTTGGAACGGCCGGGCTGTTTGGTTACCATTTTCTGTATTTTTCGGCCCTACGCAACGCCCCGGCGGCGCAGGCCGGGTTAATCGCATATCTCTGGCCAATATTGATTGTTCTGTTTTCGGGTCTGTTACCCGGGGAAAAACTGCGCCGCGGCCATATCCTTGGGGCCAGCATCAGCTTTGCCGGCGCGGCACTGGTCGTTTTGGGTGGGGCCACGGGTTTTGATCCGGCCTTTGCAACAGGTTACGCATTGGCCGCAGGATGCGCACTTACATGGTCCGGTTATTCCGTGATCTCACGAAAATTTGCCGCCACCCCCACAATCAGCGTTGCAGTTTTTTGCATCCTAAGCGCCGCCCTTTCGGTTTTTGGGCATCTGGTACTGGAAGAAACCATATGGCCCGCCACAAAATTGGGCTGGGCGTCAATCATTGCATTGGGCACCGGGCCGGTTGGTCTGGCTTTTTATGTCTGGGATATTGGGGTGAAAAAGGGTGACATCCAATTGCTGGGTGTTGCATCCTATGCGGCCCCCCTTTTATCAACGCTTGCCCTTGTCGCGGCAGGAATTTCCGAACCGCGCTGGCCGCTGCTGTTGGCGGCCGTTTTAATTTCGGGCGGTGCCTTTTGGGCCGCAAGGGCCAGCACCGCCACAAATGCACCCTAAGTGTGGTTCAGGCGCGAAATTTCTTCTTTTAATTTAAGTTTTTCTTTTTTCAGCGTCATAACCTGAAGACCATCACTGGCAGGGCTTCTTTGCTCTGCTTCTACCTGATCTGACAGGGTTTGATGTTTTCTGCGGAGTTCCTGCAAGTGCGAACCCAAATTCATGGTCGTCCTCCTTTTTTGAAATACCCGTATGGGTAGTGCAGCATAATTTGAAACCGATGTCACGCGCCATGCCCAAAATCAGTCCTGAAACATTCATGGCCCCTATTACTTATCAAATCTTTAATCAGGAAATTTCAAGGGCACCGCCGCTGCGCAATATATTTTTGGCACCCTCGGTATAGCTGTCACCATCGCGTTCATGGGCCGCGCCTTCATGCAATATAAGCGGTGCCAACAGGCGAAATTTTGCGCGTCCGCCCTTACGCGCGACCAGTAGAACCAATTCACTGGCCCGCCCAATGCGCGGGGCCAGCGGCTTTACCAAAATGCCGCCTAACCGACCATCGATCGCCGCCAAAAGATCAGGTAAACGATCCGCCTTTTGGATGAATGTCAAAACCCCGCCGGGTTTCAGGCGGCGGGTTGCCGTATCAACCCAAACAGCCAGGGGCGTGTCCCCCGCCAGGGCCATATCACGCCCTGCGTCGTCCGATTTTGTGCCATGACCCCGTTCATAATAGGGCGGATTGGCAATCACATGGTCAAAACTGCGCGCCCGCAAATCATCGGGCAACGCGCATATATCTGCCGTTACCACATCCATATCTATGCCATTTTCGCGGGCATTCAGGCGGGCAAGGTCTGCGTATTCAGGTTGAATTTCCACGCCTGTCAGCCGCAGGCCCGCCACCCGCCGCCCCAGACAAAGGCTGGCAACCCCAGCACCACAGCCCAGTTCCAGAACGCTTTGCCCGGGCGATGCATTTACCGCCGCCGCCAAAAACACAGGATCCGCCCCTGCGCGGTATCCACGCCGCGGCTGGTGCGCCAAAACCTTACCATTCAGAAACCGGTCCTGTGTCAGGTCTTCTTTAGTAAACCCCACGCCCTATCGCCCCAAATCAATGTTATTATCCCGTAAAATCGCCGTCGCGCGGAAATAATCCTGACTGCGAACCATCACGCGCCGCGGCAATACGCCCACGCTTCCTTCCAGTACGCTCATATGGACGTCGATTGGAAAGCAGTTTATACCCTCCCCCTGAAGAAGGGCGGACGCATAGGCGATGATTGTTGGGTCGTTTGTGCGAAGAAGCTCTTTCATAATCCAAGACTTAAGGGCACAAGCACCCAATTGTCGAGACACCTGACGGAGCCGTGATGGGCCTGGATAACGCACAAACAAAACCACATGAACGTCTGGCCAGCCATCTGGCCGATGATATGCAGGCCGTGGGCACGTTAATCCGTGACCGCATGGCATCAGAACACGCCCCCCGCATCCCCGAAGTCACCGCCCATTTGATTGAGGCTGGCGGCAAACGCCTGCGCCCCCTGTTGACGTTGGCGGCGGCGCGGCTGTGTGGCTATGACGGGCCGTATCACATACATCTGGCGGCCACGGTTGAATTCATTCACACGGCCACGTTGCTGCATGATGACGTGGTTGACGAAAGCGGCCAGCGGCGCGGGCGGCCAACGGCCAATTTGCTATGGGATAATAAATCATCGGTTCTGGTGGGCGATTATCTGTTCGCGCGGTCGTTTCAGTTGATGACAGAAACCGGATCAATGCGGGTGCTGGACATTCTGGCCAACGCCTCTGCCACCATCGCCGAGGGCGAAGTGCTGCAATTAACCGCGGCGCAGGATCTGGCAACAACAGAAGACATTTACCTGAAAATCGTGCGCGGCAAAACCGCAGCCCTGTTTTCGGCGGCAACCAAGGTGGGCTGTGTCATCGCAGGCGCCCCCGAGGCACAGGTTAACGCGCTGCACACTTACGGCGATGCCCTTGGGGTGTGTTTTCAGATCGTTGACGACCTGTTGGATTATGACGGCTCTGCCGCCATCGGAAAAAATATTGGTGACGACTTTCGTGAACGCAAACTGACCCTGCCGGTGATTAAGGCCATTGCCCGCGCAGATCAGGCAGAGCGCGAATTCTGGCTGCGTGTGATCGAAAAGGGCAACCAGAAAGACGGTGATCTGGAACACGCGCTGAAGCTGTTGAAAAAGCACGGTGCGCTGAACGCTGCGCGTGACGACGCACTGGCATGGGCCGGGCGGGCCAAGGATGCATTGGGCGAATTACCTGACCACCCGATCCGCGAAATGCTGATTGATCTGGCGGATTATGTGGTGGCGCGCGTTAGTTAGGGTTCAACTCAACCGGGTTTAGCCCGAACCAGACGCCCCACCATTCCGGGTGGGTTGCATAAATTTTTGCTCGTGCGGCTTTGGCCTGATATTCGGTTTCAAACAAACCGAAACAGGTCGCCCCAGACCCGGACATTCGTGCGATCAGGCTGCCGGTGTCTTTGATCGCCTGCAATACATCGCCAATCACCGGCTGCACCGAAATTGCTGGTACCTCCAGATCATTACGCTGATCAGTCAGCCAATCGGCCAACCCCTGCGCCCCGCCAAATGTGGGGATCACATCCGGCATCGCCGGGTTACACTTATTTTCCAAACGCCTGAATATTTCCGGGGTGGAGACACTGACACGGGGGTTCACCAAAACCATGCCCGAATATTCCGGCATGTCGGGCGCAGGTGACAGAACCTCACCGATCCCGGCCATACGTGTGGGACGGCGCCCCATACACACCGGCACATCCGCGCCAAGGTTCAAAATTTCCCCCGGCTTGGGCAGGGGCTCACCCCAAAACTGCGACAAGGCCCGCAGGGTGGCGGCCGCATCCGCCGACCCGCCACCAATGCCAGACGCAACTGGCAGGTTCTTTATCAGGGTAATCGCCGCACCGCGCCCTTTGGCCATCAGACCGGCCGCGCGCATCACCAGATTGTCCTGTCCGGGCGGCACATTTGCGGCCTCGGGGCCTTCAACTGTTAGGGATAGTTCACTGGCTTCACGAACGATAATCTGATCACGGGCCGCCCCAAACACCACCAGACTGTCCAGTGTGTGAAACCCATCATCCCGCTGGCCGGTCACATGCAGCGTCAGGTTGATTTTCGCTGGTGCAAAGCCCTTAACCGTCATTGGCTATCGAAATCGGGTCTGCGCCTTCTTCTTCCAGCACCTGATCAAGGCCCACTTCCAGTTTGCGCCGAATGCGGGTTGCGTCTTCTTCATCGGGTTCAAATGACATCGCCCGGCTCCACTGAAACTCGGCTTCGCGCCGCCGACCCACGGCCCAGTAAACGTCACCCAGATGGTCGTTAACAATTGGATCCACGGCCATCAGTTCGGTTGCCCGTTCCATAATGGAAACCGCTTCGCCATAACGCCCAAGGCGGTACATGACCCAGCCCAGTGAATCCGTGATATAGCCATCATCAGGGCGCGCAGTGACGGCCCGTTCAATCATTTTAAGGGCCTCATCCAGGTTGATCTGCATTTCCACAAAGGAATATCCAAGGTAATTCAATACCTGCGGCTGGTCCGGTTGCAGCTCCAGCGCGGTGCGAAAATCTGCCTCGGCCAGGTCCCATCTTTTCATCCGCTCATGGGTGATGCCGCGTGTGTAATACGTCACCCACTGGGATTGCTCGGGCGTTTTATACAAGGCCACGGCGCGGTTATACGCCTTTGATGCATCGTCAAAGCGTTCCATCCTGCGATAGGCATCGCCAAGGGCCAGATGCACCTGGGATAAATCTGCGTGGCTTTGGGACAGTTGTTCCAACACCTCAATCGCGGCCTGCGTATTGCCAGACTGGCGCAGGGCATTGGCCCGCCCCAGCTCGGCCACATGGAACACGGAAGCGTCGTCCGGGATACGGTCATAGGCCTGTGTTGCCAGATCGAACCGCCCCAGATTTTCCAGCAACTGCGCGGTTAGCAAAATCGAATCAACATGCCCGGGGCGCAGATATTCCGCCATGCGGGTATAAATCAGGGTATAGCCATCCTGTGCCTCACCACTTAGCGCACCGGCCACACCAAAAAATACCTCT
The DNA here is from genome assembly GCA_030625325.1 of Marinosulfonomonas sp. Classification (GTDB taxonomy): domain Bacteria; phylum Pseudomonadota; class Alphaproteobacteria; order Rhodobacterales; family Rhodobacteraceae; genus NVTR01. The sequence goes on along the minus strand of DAOURA010000007.1, from coordinate 6,300 downwards.
GCCAAACCATCGCGGGTATTTCGCACAGCCGACAACGGCAGGGTTTCCCCCGCCGTCAGCCGCGCGCGGATATCCGTCAGTGACGGGTCCAGATCATTGCCAAAAACAGCATCCATCAGGGCCAGCGCGTCATCGTTTCTTTCCAACTGACTAAGGATTTCGGCCTGTGCAATTATGCCCCGCCGGGTTGGTGGCACGGTGACACCTGCCTTACCCGAAAAGATCGCCTCGGCGCCTTCCAGATCCCCCACCAGCGTTAGCGCCAGCGCCTTGTGATAGTATCCAAAACCCTGCAATCCGGGCTGGTTTGAAACCTTGTCAAATGAAGCCAATGCATCCGACATTTTGCCCTGTGCCACCTGAAACCACGCCAGTGCAAGGCCATCAACCAATGGCCCGACCACTTCGCCACTTTCAAGGCCGGCAACCGCGCCTTCGTGGTTTTCGGACTGCATCGCATTGGCCATAAGGACCAGATTGGCAATCTGATGGGCCGGGTCTTCACCGTTCAAACGGCGCGCAACGGCCATCGCCCGGTCGATATCGCCCTGATCAACATACGCCAACAGCGCGCTTTCCATCAGGTCAAAATTTGACGGGTCCTGTATCAGCGCCCGTGTGAAATAACTGGCCGCCGCTGGGAAATCATTCGCAGACAACGCATTGCGCCCCGCCAGATAGGCCCCGGCAAACCCGTCCGCCTGCACCGGCGAAGACACCAAAATACCCGCCATAGAGGCCGCGAAAATTAAAGAACGAACAGTTTTACTAACCACGAATGGTTCCTTTCAAGGCAAGCCACACAGATAAACCTAGGGCCATGCCACTCTCAAAACAATGCAGGCGCAACGTCATACGCCCCATTTCACATAAGATTTACATATTCGGATAATTCGGCCCGTCGCCCCCCTGTGGCACTGTCCAGGTAATATTCTGGCTTGGGTCTTTGATGTCGCAGGTCTTGCAATGTACGCAGTTTTGGAAATTGATCACGAACTTTGGGTCCTGACCCTCTTCCCTGATCACTTCGTAGACCCCCGCCGGGCAATAGCGTTGCGCAGGCTCGGCAAATTTCGGCAGGTTCACGGCAATCGGAACCTCGGGGTCCTTTAGCTTCAGATGCGCTGGCTGGCTTTCTTCGTGGTTGGTGGCCGAAAAACTAACGCTGGTCAGCCGATCAAAGCTAAGCGTGCCATCGGGTTTGCGGTAATTGATCGGCTTATGCATATCGGCCGGTTCGGTTGACTGGGCATCGTTTTTACCATGCTTCAGCGTGCCAAACAGCGAAAACCGAAAAATCGTCTGAAACCACATGTCAAACCCGCCCAGCGTCAGACCGGCCAAAATGCCCCAGCGCCCGTTCATCGGCGCAACATTGCGCACCGGTGTCAGATCCTTGCCGACCGGCCCGGAATGCAGGGCCGCGTCATAGGCCACCAGTTCATCACCCGAACGCCCGTCTTTTATGGCCGCATGTGCGGCCTCGGCCGCGGCAATGCCGGAATGCATCGCATTATGGTTACCCTTAATGCGCGGCAGATTAACCAGCCCCGCCGAACAGCCCAACAGCGCCCCACCGGGGAACACGGTCTTTGGCACCGACTGAATGCCGCCCTTGGTCACGGCGCGCGCACCATAAGCCACCCGTTTTCCGCCCTTTAAAAGATCGGCCATCATCGGGTGGTGTTTGAAGTTCTGAAACGCCATATAGGGTTTGAAATATGGGTTTTTATAGTTCAAATCAACGATATAGCCGACATAAACCTGGTTATTATCCAGATGGTAAACAAATGAACCACCGCCATTTTTCCAGCCCAGCGGCCAGCCCATCGTGTGGGTCACGGTGCCCTCGCGGTGCTTGGCAGGGTCAATTTCCCAGATTTCCTTCATGCCAAGGCCGAATTTCGGCACATCGCAATTTGCGTCCAACTGATATTTTTCGATCACTTCCTTTGACAGGGATCCGCGCACCCCTTCGGACAGAAACACGTATTTTCCGTACAGCTCCATCCCCGGTTCATAGGCATCCGACGGGGTGCCATCGGCGTTCTTGCCAAATTCACCGGCGACAACGCCCTTTAATTCACCACCCTCACCGAAAACCAGTTCCGAACAGGCCATGCCCGGAAAAATTTCAACGCCCAGCTCTTCCGCCTGTTCGGCCATCCAGCGGCATACATTGCCCATAGAAACGATATATTTGCCGTGGTTTGACATCAGCGGCGGCATCAGAAAGTTGGGCAGGCGTATCTTGCCGCCTTCCCCAAGGATGTAAAAATTATCCTTTTTCACCGGCACAGAAATTGGCGCGCCTTTGGCCTTCCAGTCAGGGATCAGGGCATCCAGACCACCGGCATCCAGAACCGCGCCCGACAAGATATGCGCACCCACCTCTGAGCCTTTTTCCAATACCACAACATCCAGATCGCTGTTCAGTTGCTTTAGACGAATGGCAGCAGACAGGCCCGCAGGGCCAGCCCCCACAATTACCACATCATATTCCATGGATTCGCGTTCAATATTGGCCATTGTTAACCTCGGTGTTGCGGGTGTTGTTTATTACTTGCAACGTTGGGTATCCGAAACACATGGCCCACCGCAAGTACACCAGCGCCCTAAAACCCCCTTAGGGTGCCCCAATCACCCGGCATTGGGGGCCAACGGGCATAACCTTGCTAACATTACTTGCATGATCGCGAATTACGTGGTTTTGATTCTGGGGATAGACCGCATTGAAAACGGCAACGGACTTATGGAAAAAATACCAATGACCCGCGCTGGCTATGCCGCGCTAAACGACGAATTAAAATTGCTCAAATCGGTTGAGCGCCCTGCAATCATCAGGGCGGTTGCCGAGGCGCGCGATCACGGCGATTTGTCGGAAAATGCTGAATACCATTCAGCCCGTGAAAAGCATTCGTTCATTGAAGGGCGAATAAAGGAACTTTCAGGCACCATTTCACTGGCCGAAGTCATCGACCCGACCAGCCTGTCAGGTGCAATCAAATTCGGCGCAACTGTTCTGCTGGTTGACGAAGACACCGACGAAGAAAAAACTTTTATGATCGTGGGTGAGCCAGAGGCCGATATCGAAGCATCTAAACTGAATATCAAGTCACCGCTTGCGCGTGCCCTGATCGGCAAAGATGAAGGCGACAGCGTAGAAGTCCGCACGCCGGGCGGTGGAAAATCATATGAGATCCTGTCAGTAAAATTTATCTGACGGGAAAGCGGGGCCCCGGTGGGGATGGCTGAACAAGACGATCCAAAAACCATTGATCTGGGCATCTTTTCAAGGCGCAAGGATCAAATGTCTTTTACCTCAACTGAGGTAATCGCCACCGTGCTGTCGGCGCTGTGGCTTTTGGCCGTTACTTTGTTTTTTGTGTTTGCATCGGGCGGCAAAGACGGGTCAGGCCCCCGAATTGATACCACTCGTTTCGTTCTGACCCTGTTTGCAATTTTTATGCCCGTTGCCCTGATCTGGATCGGGGCCATGACATCGCGCGCCACCCAGATCATGAAAGAAGAATCCGAGCGCCTGCAGGCGGCCGTAAACGCCATGCGCCACACCTATATTCAACAACAACAATCAGGTGTTATCGGCGTCAAACCCATGGTTGAACAAAAATTGGATGAAATCGCCGCCGCACAGCGTAAAACTGATGCTACTTTGGCCATTTTCACATCATCCCGCCCCGATTCATCCAAAACAGACGGCCCGGAAAAGGCCGCACTGGGCGGGCAGGACGATGCACAGGCCAAAGAACAGGCCACCCTTGCCCTTGGCACCCCGGCCGAGGAACTGGCCCCCCCCCTGTCTGTCAGTGATTTCATTCGCGCCCTGCATTTTCCCGAAACGCCCAACGACAAAGAAGGCTTTCGCGCCCTGCGCCGGGCCATGCAGGACAGAAACACATCCCAACTGGTTCAGGCGGCCCAGGACGTGCTGACCCTGTTGTCACAGGACGGCATCTATATGGATGACCTGCGCCCCGACCGCGCCCGCCCTGAAATCTGGCGGCGCTTTGCCGTGGGTGAGCGGGGCAAACAAATGGCGATGCTTGGGGGTATTCGTGACCGCTCAAGCCTGGCACTTGCCGCTGGACGAATGCGTCAGGACACGATCTTTCGTGACTGTGTTCACCATTTTCTGCGCAAGTTTGACCACACGTTTTCAGGGTTTGAAAAAACCGCCAGCGATCAGGAAATCATTGAACTGACCGACACCCGCACCGCGCGTGCGTTTATGTTGCTGGGGCGGGCCACCGGCACGTTTGACTAGCTGTGCGTCTATAGGCCAAAACTGGCATATGGGATAAAGCGAACCGGATCACCCGGGCGGATTTGGCGCCCGCCGTCTTCCAGTTCTACCAGACCATCCGCCCAGCTTAGGCCCGCAATACGCCCTGACCCTTCTGATGGGTAAACCTCGGCCTCACCCGCGCTGTTCAGGCGGGCGCGCAGGTATTCCCGCCGCCCCGGTTTCTTGTTCTTTTCAAAGGCCGCCGGCACATTAAACCCCTGTGGGTGCAACCATTGCCCGCCCGACAGGGCCGACATTGCCGGACGTGCAAACATCAACGTGCAAACCAGTGCCGCAACCGGGTTTCCGGGCAGGCCAAACACCGGCACCCCGCCCCACATCGCCAATGCCAGTGGCCGCCCCGGTTTCAGGGCAACGCGCCATGTAAACAACGCGCCTTCTTCATCCAGCAGGGCCGACAGGTGGTCTTCGTCGCCCGCAGAGGCGCCGCCGGATGTCAGGATGATATCGGCCTCACCCGCCGCGCGGTTCAGACAATCCTTTAACGCGGTGCGGTCATCACGCACATGGCCCAGATCAACCGCATCATACCCCCATTTCTGCGCAAGCCCCAACAGCATCGGCCGATTGGCGTCAAACGTTTTGGACACGGTCATATCACTGCCGGGGGCCACAATTTCGTCACCGGTGGACAACACCCCAACCCGCAACCTGTTGAATACCTGCACCTTTTGGCACCCCACCGCCGACATCAGCGCCAGATCAGGCGCGCGCACATGGTGCCCCTGCGGCAGGGCGACATCACCCGCCAGAATATCTTCGCCGGCCTTTCGCGCATTCGCACCGGGTTTCAGGGGGCCTTCAAAGGCCACATGGCCATCTTGGACATTTACATCTTCCTGCATGACGATCGTATCAACGCCCTCAGGGATCAGCGCACCGGTCAAAATCCGAACCGCTTGCCCCGCCGGAACGGCCCGCCCCAGCGGCCCACCCGCCGCCGCGCGCCCGTCAACCAATGGCAAAACCTGCGCCCCGGCCCCGGTTGATGCATGGGCAACGCCATACCCATCAACGGCCGAATTGGCCCCCGGCGGGTTGGAACGCGGCGCATGAACATCCGCCGCCAAAATCCGGCCCAGCGTGTCCGGCACCGCCAGCCTCTGCACACCGACGGCCACCGACAACCGGTCCCGCAGGGCGGCAAGCGCATCATCCACCGGCACCCAGTCCACCCCCGGTGGCAGGGCAAAACAATCATCCTTCAGGCTGGGGGGCTGCAAATCCGGCACCGGGTTTTCACGCACAACCGGCATCAACCCGACCTTTTGCAAAATAAAATCTGCAATCGCACCCGTATCATCCAATTCAAACTGAACAACCGTCACCCCCGCCAGATCAACATCACTGGCCACGGCCAGAATGCTGTCGTCACCGGGGGCGATTAACGGATTGCCCGCGGCCTGCCTGTGGGCCTCGACCTTGGGGTGGGGCTCGCGTTTAAAGCCCTCAACCAGAACCAGATCAACGGGGTCCAGCTTGCCCAATAATTCGTTCAGCGTCGCCTCATCCGCGCCCATCGCTTCGTGCATCAAGGCCCATCTTTTTTCGGACGACAGTAAAACCTCACCCGCACCTGCCGCACGATGGCGGAAACTGTCAGTGCCAGCCTGATCAACGTCAAAAGAATGATGCGCGTGTTTAATCGTGGAAACCGTGAAACCGCGCCGGGTGATTTCCGTCACCAGCCGCTCCATCAACCCGGTTTTTCCGGCATTCTTCCAGCCGGTAACACCAAAAACTTTCATGGCCTACCCCCCGCCAGCATCGCGCGCGCGATATCCAGATCCTGCGCCGTGTTGATATTGAAAAACGGGTCATACGGCACCGGGTCAAACACCGCCGTGGCCGCCCCGTGTTTGTCTGTCCACAACACGATTTTGCGGGTGCCACTTTCCAATGCCGCGCGCAGATCATCGCGCAACGCCACCGGCCAAAGACCAAAGGTCGGCTGTCGCAGCGCCCCGCGCTTT
>DAOURA010000053.1 GCA_030625325.1 Marinosulfonomonas sp. | reverse complement strand
CAATGGTTTGCCCGCAGAACTGGTTTTCGGTAAGGGCGCCTAAACCTCTTATAGTTAGACGGTCGCCCATGCAGATTTATTTGCCCATCGCCGAAATATCCGTGAACGCCTTTCTCTTGCTTGGGCTGGGGGGGGTCGTTGGTATCCTATCTGGTATGTTTGGTGTTGGCGGCGGCTTTTTAATGACACCGCTGTTGTTCTTTATTGGCATCCCACCGGCCGTGGCCGTGGCCACCGAAGCAAACCAAATTGTGGCCTCGTCCTTTTCCGGGGTTCTTGCGCATGTAAAGCGAAGAACCGTGGATTTCAGAATGGGTACAGTGCTGTTGATCGGTGGTTTGATCGGCGCGGCACTTGGTGTGCAAATCTTTAACATCCTCAAGGCACAGGGTCAGGTCGATCTTCTGGTAAAGCTTTGTTATGTAATATTTTTGGGGATCATCGGCGGGCTGATGTTCTTTGAAAGCCTGCGCGCGATCCGGGCTTCCAAAAAACCGGGCGCAGTCCCCAAGCGCAAGAAACACAACTGGATCCATGCACTGCCCTTCAAGATGAAGTTCCGCACGTCGGGCCTGTATATTTCGGTTATTCCACCGGTACTGGTCGGGGTTGCTGTTGGTATTCTGGCGGCGATCATGGGGGTCGGTGGCGGTTTTATCATGGTGCCGGCAATGATCTATTTGCTGGGGATGCCCACAAAGGTTGTGATCGGCACATCACTGTTTCAGATCATTTTTGTAACCGCGTTCACCACGCTGTTGCACGCGACCACCAACTTTACGGTTGATATGCCGCTGGCGGTTCTGCTGTTGGTCGGCGGTGTGGTTGGCGCGCAGATCGGCACGCGAATCGGGTTAAAGCTTAAGGCCGAACAATTGCGAATATTACTGGCGCTTATGGTGCTTGCCGTATGCGGCAAGCTGGCGTTCGATTTGCTGGTGCAACCATCCGAGCTGTTCTCACTCGGCACGGGGGGTCACTGATGTTTCGTCTTATCATTCTTTTAATCGCCCTCACCCTTCCGGCCCACAGCGAAGAAGTGGTCGCCGGCCTGTCCCAGAACCGCGTGGCCATCACAGCCAATTTTGACGGCTCTGACATATTGATTTTTGGCGCGGTAAAACGTGAAACACCGCCCCCCGGCTCCGGCCCGCTGCAAGTAATCGTTACCGTCGCAGGCCCGTCCAAGCCGGTTACCGTGCGGCGCAAAGACTGGCGTTACGGCATCTGGATAAACGTCGAAGCAGTAGAGGTAGACCTGGCACCATCGTTTTATTCGATCGCCACATCCGCCCCTATGGAAGACGTGATCACCAACGTAGAAGATGAACGTTACAAAGTTTCGATCCCACAGGCGATCCGTTCTGTCGGTGCCCCGGAAGGTGTGAAAGACGCCGCGGCCTTTACCGAGGCCCTGATCCGTATCCGCACCAACGCCGATCTTTATCAGCTAAAGCCAAGCACCGTACAGCTGGATCAGGAAACGCTGTTCCAAACTTCTGTTGCGATGCCGTCCAACCTAACCGAAGGCAACTATACCACCCGGATATTCCTGACCCGCAATGGCAAAGTTGTAGACGTTCACGAAACCCAAATTGATGTGCGCAAGGTCGGGCTGGAAGCCTGGTTATACAACCTGGCCCACGAACAGCCGCTGGCCTATGGGTTGTTGTCGTTGTTCATCGCCATTTCTGCCGGTTGGGGTGCTTCTGCCATTTTCCGCTATATCAAGGCCTGACCAAGACATTATCGGGGGCGTTAACCGCGCCCGATATAGGCCATCTTGGTTGCCATAATCGTCATGAACTGAACGTTTGCCTCAGGGGGCAATGCGGCCATCTGAAACACGGCCGCCGCGGCGTTACCGACATCCATTGACGCCATTGGGGTGGCATCCGGGTCGGCCTTTAATTGACGCGCTATCAGATCTTCCACCATTTCGGTGCGCGCATTGCCGATATCAATCTGCCCACAGGCAATATCATACGGGCGACCATCCAGACTAAGCGCGCGGGTCAGGCCGGTAATGGCGTGTTTGGTCAGGGTATAACAAACCGAGCCTTCGCGCGGGGTATGGGCCGAAATTGAACCGTTGTTTATGATCCGCCCGCCCTGTGGCGACTGGGCGCGCATCTGGGCAAAGGCCAGGCGCGCCGCATAAAACATACCCGACACATTCACATTCAGCACCTGTTGCCAGTCCTCCAGCGCGATTTCATCGATTGGCGCACTTGGCCCGAACATACCGGCATTGTTAAACAAAACATCCAGCCGCCCGGTGGTGGTGACGAAATCATCAAACGCCCCTTTCAGGGCACCGGCATCGGTTACATCGGCCGGTAAAACATGGGCATTTGCACGGCCATCGGCCAGTTCTGCCAACTTATCACGCCGGCGCGCCACCAGCCCAACCTGCCAGCCCGCATCCAAAAATAAAATCGCAACCGCACGCCCGATGCCGGAACTTGCCCCGGTGATCAGAATTGAATTCACCATGTCATATGTCCTTTTCGTTGTCTTCGCCGGATGTCAGTTGAAAATCAGGCCGGGGGGTATTCAGGTCCTGCACGCTTAGGGGGGCCGTGGGGCGCGCCAACCGGTTGCGCGTCACCCAAAAAAGGCGCGACTGCGCGCGGGTGATCGCCACATAAGTCAGACGTTTCCACAGGGGAATTCCGGCCTCAAGCCGCCCGGCCCTGCTGGCGGCATATATGTCGGGGGCGAACACCTGCACCGCGTCCCACTGGGACCCCTGGGCCTTGTGAATTGTCACGGCACTGCCGTGCAAAAACGTGGCCCCCATACGTGCGGCAAACGGGATAAACGGTTCTTCTTCGCCGGGCAGTTCAATTTTGACGATCGATGCGGCACTGACCTGCGGGTCTTCGGCGCCCAGCACATGCAGGCGCGAAAACCCCGGCTTGCGACCGGCGCCCAGATAAACAACCTGTGCCCCCTTGATCAGGCCGCGCGCCTCAAGATCAATGCGTTTTTTGCGATGCTTCATGGGCAGTTCAATCCCATCACAAATCAGCGGTTCCCCCGCCAACAGTTCGTCTTCCGGCGCGCCATATGCGGCGCGAAATGCCTGAATTAACCGAATTCGCGTCACATTGCGCCACACCAGCGCGGGCGAGCGCGCCATAAGATCGGCCTGCATCCGCTCGGCCATTACCACCCGGTCATCGCGCGCGGCCGCGTCACGAACCATGGCTTCAAAAGCTTCAAACGTCAGATCATCATCCGACAGGGCATGGGCAAGATCCAGTATCGGGTTATCGGTTTCCTGCCGGTGAATGCGATGCAACGTCAGGATTTTTGGCGCATCCAGTTTTTCAAAAACCATTGTTCCCGACTGTTTTACCGGGGCCAGTTGCGCAGGATCACCAAACAACACCAGCGTCGGAAATATCTCTTTCAGGTCCTCAAATTGTTTGTCATCCAACATTGAGCTTTCGTCAACAAAGCCAATATCCAGCGGATCATCGCGCCGCTTCCAGCCAATAATAAAATCCGACCCCCGCAAACCCGCCGCAGCCATCGCACCGGGAATGGATTTGTTGGTTTGATAAAAGGCATGGGCGCGGTCCAGCGCCACATCGGCCAGTCCTTCAATCACCGGGCGTTCTGCCCCGCCCGCCAGCCATTCGGCCAATTTTTCATATTCCGGGTCGTAAAGCGGCGTGTAAAGAATGCGGTGAATGGTGGTGGCGGGCACACCTTGCATGCGCAAAACACTGGCCGCCTTGTTGGTTGGTGCCAAAATGGCCAACGTGCGCCGGTCCTTGCGCGCGCGACCTTCGTAATCACCGGAAACAATTGCAACGCCCGCCTCGGCCATTGCCTCATACAGGCGGGCCAGCAGCATCGTCTTGCCAGACCCGGCCTTGCCCACAACGGCCAGAACGTCTTCGCGGGCACCGGCCTGCGGGGTGATAATGCCATCTTCCAGATCAATCCCGGCCTGACGCATAAGGTCACTAACGCGGTCATATGCCTCGGCCTGATCGTCTGAAAACTGAAAGACCGCTGATCCCATGGGCGGACTTTACAGTTCCGGTTCAGCCGGTTCCAGCACGATTGTGCCCCTTAGGCATATTGTGGGACGTCTAAATCGCGGCGACGCGTTGGCGCGATGGACACCCGAAACCAGCCCGCAGAAATTTCACGGCTGACGCCCACCTTTTTCAAAACCGATGGCCAGGCGGATTGCTTCATTTCCCACAGCCCGACGCCTATTTTTTCCGCCCCGGCCCCGGTGCTGCCGATCACATCGGGCGCCACCCCCATCAGGCGATAGATCCGTTCCATCCGTGGGTCAAACACCCCCACGAAATGCGACAGGTGGAAATTTTCCATAACCTCACCCGCGCCCAGAACCAGCGCCGCCGAGACCCGCCGACCAGCCCCCGGTGACAGGCAAAACCGCGTGCATTCCCAGATCAGCGGGCTTTGGATGCGAACCCCGTCGGTAAGGTGCGAAAAATGTTCATTCACCATGGCGCGCCCAAGGGTCGGCAAAAACCGCATTGACCCACCGTGGGTTCCGTTGGAATTTTGCCAAATCACATACAGTGGGTTCAGGTCGTCGTATTCATCCCGTTCATGGCCCATGGCATTAACGGACACATCCCATTTTAACCGGCGGGAAAATTGTTCCGCACGATCCCGGAACATTGTGTCCCGCAGGACAGGAAAACGGGCAAGTTCTTTACCATGAATATATCGCAACATTTACTGACTCCTCTGCTGAGCAAAAACACAAAGGTCTTTAGAGGCCAAAGGTTACAGTCCCCCTAGCGGGGCGAACACGACCCTTTCAATTTGGTTAATTCAGGGGGGGGAAATGTCAGACGACAATTATTCCGGAACTTAGCGCACGCGCAACCGCATGGGTTGTATTTAGTGCCCCCAGCTTATGGCGCGCGGCCTCAATATAAACCCGCAGGGTATGTTCGGAAATTGACAGTTCATCAGCAGTTTGCGCGCGGCTGAAACCCTTTGCCAGATATGTCATGGCGCTTAGTTCGCGGGGCGACAGGCTTGGGGTGGCCGGGGCTTCCCGGGCGTTTTCAAAATCCAACGCTTTTTTGTTAAACTCATGGGAAATGATCATTAGTTCACGTGCATTTTCTTGAATGAACCCTTCCCATGCCCCGTCATCACAATCGTTATTTGCGGTGAACAGGGCAAATTGCCCGTTTGGGCCGCGCATCGGAATTGTATAACCCTGATTGCCAACCCCGTATTCAACCGCTTCCTGAAAAAAGGCGCGCGCAGCTTTGGATGACCAGTCAAGTTGCTTCCAGTTGACCGGGTGAAACCGCTTAAAACAGCCAAATATCACCGGGTCCATGCGCAGATAGTCCATTTCAAGATAACGATCGACCCAATCGGAACTGTAGGTCCCGGCACCAAACCGTTCGCCCGCACTGTTCACCCAGTGATAGACAATGTGCGAAATTGAATGGTGGTCGCGCAGCGTTTCCGTAGCGCTTTGAAGATCCGAAAGATCTTCAGCTTGCTGTAACCGTTCGAGGTATTCTTCCAGCTTGTTCAACGTCCCAACGCATCACTTTCTGCGGCATCCCCTCCGCTGACGAGATCTCGGTTGCAGCAACCAGCACAGCATCATCAAGCTGCCCAGCCAGGGCCACAAGACCGTTTTCAGTTGCAAAACTCTTCAAATCCGAGAGTACGTCAATAATCCAGTCATTTGTCATGCTAGTCCCTTTAAGATTGGTTAACAAGGATCAATTGCAACCATAGCATGTATCGTACCCCAGTAATAATCACGGTTTTACCCTCCCCTAAAATAGGGAGGGGCGACGCCAATAACCCCCTGGCTTCATACGATACGACGCCTAAATCTAAAAAATCATTTGAAATCAACCCGTTTTGGGCGAATCACTTCACCGGCCCGGCCTCAAGAACATCGTCCAATGTCCGCAATCCGGTCTTTGGGGCCTGAACAAGCACCGCCATATTACCGGGCTTGTGCTCATTCCTAAGCATCTTCAAATGGGCATTTGGGATTTCATCCCACGGAAAAACCTCTGACATGCAGGGGTCAATCCGGCGTTCAACCATCAGCTTATTCGCCGCCGCCGCCTGTTTCAGGTGGGCAAAATGGCTGCCCTGAACCCGCTTTTGGTTCATCCAGATATAGCGCGCATCCATCGTCAGGTTATACCCGGTGGTCCCGGCGCAAATCACAACCATGCCGCCCTTTTTGCACACGAACGTGGACACCGGAAATGTGGCCTCTCCGGGGTGTTCAAACACCATATCAACATTCACGCCCTTGCCGGTGATGTCCCAGATTGCCTTGCCAAATTTACGGACCTCGCCAAACCATGCTTTGTATTCATCGCTGTTGACCGTTGGCAATTGCCCCCAGCAGTTGAAATCCTTGCGGTTGATCACCCCCTTGGCGCCCAGCCCCATAACGAAATCACGTTTGTCTTCGTCTGAAATCACCCCGATCGCATTGCCACCTGCGGTGTTGATCAGCTGAATAGCAAAGGACCCCAGCCCCCCAGACGCCCCCCAGACCAGAACATTCTGGCCCGGTTTCAAATCATGTGGGTAATGGCCGAACAACATCCGAAACGCGGTGGCCAGCGTTAGGGTATAACAGGCACTTTCTTCCCATGTCAGGTGCAGCGGGCGCGGCATTAGTTGCTGCGCCTGCACCCGGGTGAATTGTGCAAATGACCCGTCCGGTGTTTCATAACCCCAGATCCGCTGACTGGCGGAAAACATCGGGTCACCACCGTTGCATTCTTCGTCGTCGCCATCATCCTGATTGCAATGCACCACAACTTCGTCGCCCACCTTCCAGCGGGTGACCTTGTCACCCACCGCCCAGACAATGCCTGACGCGTCTGACCCGGCAATATGATAGTCTGCTTTGTGGATATCAAACGGGCTAACCGGAATACCAAGCCCAGCCCAGACACCATTGTAATTAACCCCTGCGGCCATAACCAAAACCAGAACGTCGTGGCTGTCAATTTCCGGGGTATTCACCACCTCTGTCTGAAATGATTTATCCGGCTCACCGTGGCGCTCGCGCCGAATGGCCCAGGCGTACATCTGTTTTGGAACATGGCCCATTGGCGGGATTTCCCCAACCGCATACAGGTCCTTTTGTGGGGCATCATAGGTCGGGTTTGTGTCAGCTGCGCTCACGTGCTCCGGGCTCCAATATTTTGCCGCATCGCAGAATCGCGAGCGGTATCCCCGAGAAGTATCGGCGTGAAAGCAACATTGCAACACAAAATGGTTCTATTTTGTAATATTATGACCGAGCAGACGCAGCATTTCCTGATGCTAGTCTGCGGCCACCCCAAACAGGTGGGCAATCGAGTCTGCGTAGTAATCAATCAGACTGCGTTCATCTTCGTTCGGGGTGATGCCGTCATCATTTTCGATGATCATCCTGCGCATCAACATGTGGTTCAGCGCAACCGCGACCTCTTCTTCAGGATCACCATCTTTGGGGCGCACATGGGCACCCGTGTCCAACAGGGTCTTGCGGTGTGCACATGCGGCCGTAACCAGTTCGTCCCGTGTCATCGGGCCACTTGCCCCCTGCAAACAATGGCACACCAACGGGATCGGCAATACCGGCACGACCTTGCGAATACGTTCCATCAATTCATGGCCGATCGCCTGTGTCAGATCACCGGATTTACCCTTGGAAAATTCGTTAAGGGACAGGGGCGGGCCAAAACTAACGGCAGCATAGCCAAAGCGCAGGAATTTCCCGGTCAGGCGTTGGTAAATATGCTTGACCATATAACGCAGCGCCGAACTGATCCGAAACCGAAACCTGCGCGTCCCCGCGCCGGCGGCGGCCAGCAGCACCCGGTCTTCAAACACCCGGTCATAGTTCAGCGCAACCGGCACAAAGGACACGTCACGCCCCACGTCCGGTTTAAAGTCTGACACAATATAATTTAGCAGGCCCAGCTTTGGTTCGCCCACCCGGCCTGTCAGGCTAAGACCGCCTTCGGGAAAAACCGCCTGCGCAACACCGCCCGCCGTGGCCATCTGAACATAGCGCGCCAGCACCCGGCGATAAAGATCATTGCGTGACCGGCGTCTGATGAAATAGGCCCCCATCGCCTTGATCAGACGTGACAACGGCCAGACCCGCGCCCATTCACCAACCGCATAAGACAGGGCCGCGCGCTCGGCGGCCAGATATGTCACCAGCACATAATCCATGTTGGATCGGTGGTTCATAATAAATATCACCGTCGAATTAGGATCAATTTTGCTAATGGCATCCTGATCAAAATACCCCAGCCGCACCCGGTAAAACGCCTGGCTGATAAACCGCGCGGCCCGAATGGCAAACCCGAAATAGGCACTGGCACTGAACGACGGCACGATTTCGCGGGCATATTTGGTTGCTTCCTGAAATACCACGTCTTCCGGCACGCCAGTTTCGCGCGCCCGCTCGGCCACGGCTTCGACAACCTTGGCGTCATATATCAGGCGCTGGATCATATCATGGCGGAGCAACAGCTTGAACGGCTCAATCGGGCGCTCAAGGCGTTCGTTCAGCCGCGCAACAACCTTTTCCATCCGGCGGCGGAAAAACCAGCGCACCGATGGCAGCAAAAAATGCGACAGCGCCGTCACGGCCGCAAAAGCCAGGATCAGAACAAGTAGCCACAGGGGCAGTTGGACAGTTTGAAACATAAGGGTGAAAGTGACAGGTAATGCACACCGGGTAAATCTGTTTTGGCCATAAAACTGGCTTATTTCGGCAGGCGGCTTACCCCTCTTGCCGCAGCGCAGAAATAGTGATTATAACCATATTGCGTCATCGTGGGCGCAAATGAAATAATATTACCTACCGAAAGAGCCATCCATGACCGAAATTCAAAAAGATCGCCCATGGCTGTTTCGCACCTATGCCGGTCATTCCACGGCTGCTGCGTCCAATGCGCTATACCGGGGCAATCTGGCCAAGGGGCAAACCGGGCTGTCGGTGGCCTTTGATCTACCCACCCAAACCGGATACGACAGTGACCATGAACTGGCCCATGGTGAGGTCGGTAAAGTTGGTGTGCCGATAAACCATCTGGGCGATATGCGCGCGCTGTTTGCCAACATTCCGCTGGAACAGATGAACACATCCATGACAATCAACGCCACTGCCCCGTGGCTGCTGGCGCTTTATATCGCCGCCGCACAGGAACAGGGTGCCGACATTGCCGCCCTACAGGGCACCGTACAAAATGATATCATCAAAGAATACCTGTCGCGGGGCACCTATATCTGCCCCCCCAAACCCAGCCTGCGCATGATCACCGATGTGGCCGCCTATACCCGCAAACACCTGCCAAAATGGAACCCGATGAATGTGTGTTCATATCATCTGCAAGAAGCAGGCGCGACGCCCGAACAGGAACTGGCCTATGCGCTGGCAACAGCAACGGCAGTGCTGGATGACTTGCAAGCCAAGGTCCCGGCTGAACACTTCCCGGCCATGGTTGGACGAATATCATTTTTCGTAAACGCCGGTATCCGGTTCGTGACTGAGCTGTGCAAAATGCGCGCCTTTGTAGAATTGTGGGGCGAAATAACCCGGGATCGTTACGGCATCACTGATCCGACATTCCGCCGATTTCGCTATGGGGTTCAGGTCAATTCCCTTGGACTGACCGAACAACAGCCCGAAAATAACGTCTATCGCATTCTGATTGAAATGCTCGCCGTTACCCTGTCCAAAAATGCCCGCGCCCGCGCCGTGCAATTGCCCGCCTGGAACGAAGCCCTCGGCCTGCCCCGCCCCTGGGACCAGCAGTGGTCAATCCGCATGCAACAGATCATGGCCTATGAAACCGACCTGCTGGAATATGAAGATCTGTTTGACGGCAACCCCGCCATCACCCGAAAAGTTGACGCCCTGAAAGAAGGCGCGCGCGCCGAACTGGCCCAGATTGACGCCATGGGCGGGGCCGTGGACGCCATTGAACACATGAAATCTCGGCTGGTTGAATCCAATTCCCAACGCATCGCCCGCATTGAAACCGGCGAAACCACGGTTGTCGGGGTAAACCGCTGGACAACTGGCGAACCTTCCCCCCTGACAGGGGGCGACAGCGCAATCATGGCCGCCGACAAAAACGCCGAAACAGACCAGATTTCCCGCCTGACACAATGGCGAAATGAACGTGACAACGGGGCCGTGCAGGACGCCCTGTCTGACCTGCGCCGGGCCGCAGCCGACGGCAGTAACATCATGCCCGCCTCTATCAAAGCCGCGCGCGCCGGGGCCACCACAGGTGAATGGGGCGATGTAATCCGTGACAGTTTTGGCCAATACCGCGCGCCCACCGGTGTTGCCAAAGCCCCGTCAAACCAAACCCGGGGGCTGGACGAAATCCGCGCGGCCGTGAACACCGTATCCGACAGGCTGGGGCGCAGGCTGTCCTTTCTGGTGGCCAAACCAGGCCTTGACGGCCATTCCAACGGCGCCGAACAAATTGCTGCACGTGCACGCGACTGCGGCATGGACATTTCATATGACGGCATCCGCCTGACGCCGGCCGAAATCGTCACCGCAGCCCGCGACCAAAACCCCCATGTTATAGGCCTGTCAATCCTGTCAGGCAGCCACATCCCCCTGATCCGCGACCTGATGGGCCAACTTAAAGACGCCGGCCTGTCCCACATCCCCGTGGTTGCAGGCGGCATAATCCCGGATGAAGACGCCAACTATTTGCGAAAAACCGGGGTCGCGCAGATTTACACCCCAAAAGATTTTGAACTGAACCGGATCATGTTCGACATCGTCACACTGGTTGACCCCGGCTGATCCGCACAGGGGCATTCAGAAGAAAACCACGGGCTTCATCTTTGCAAAAATATCCCCGCCGGGGGCATACCCGAGTGCCCCCAGGCACGAGTATAATTAATCGCGCCTGAAAGGCGTGGCATTTGCCCTTATCCCCTGTTTCAATCCGCCAATCCTGCGCTATAGTCCGCTGATATTTGAAAGGATCACCATGACATTCCATATCGGAGCCGAAGCTGGCGACATCGCCGAAACCGTCCTCATGCCGGGCGACCCCTACCGCGCCAAATGGGCGGCAGAAAAGTTCCTGACAGACG
Source organism: Marinosulfonomonas sp. (assembly GCA_030625325.1). Classification (GTDB taxonomy): domain Bacteria; phylum Pseudomonadota; class Alphaproteobacteria; order Rhodobacterales; family Rhodobacteraceae; genus NVTR01. The sequence goes on along the minus strand of DAOURA010000053.1, from coordinate 2,096 downwards.
CCAAACTTGTCAACGAAGTGCGCGGCATGCTCGGCTTTACCGGCACCTACAAAGGCAACCGGGTGACCATTCAGGGCTCGGGCATGGGGATGCCGTCAATCTCGATCTATGTGAATGAGCTGATCAAAGATTTCGACGTTAAGACACTGATCCGTATCGGTTCTTGCGGCGCGATGCAGGAAAATATCGCCCTGCGCGATGTGATCATCGCCATGTCCACCACATCGGTTACCACCCCGTCCAGCACGATTTTCCGCGAACTGAACTTCGCCCCAACCGCCGACTATGGCCTGTTGCGCGCTGCGGCCGATGCGGCCGAAAAAATTGACGTTGGCGTGCATGTCGGCGGCATTTATTCATCCGATACGTTCTATGATGAACGCCCGGACCTGAACAAAGAAATGACCCGCCACGGCATTCTTGGCGTTGAAATGGAGGCCGCAGAACTTTACACACTGGCCGCCCGCTATCAGCGCCGCGCCCTTGCGATCATGACCGTTTCGGACCACCTGATCACCGGCGACACCCTGCCCGCCGACCAACGCGAACGCAGCTTTGGCGATATGGTCGAAATCGCACTAGAGGCCGCCTTCGCCTGATCTCAGGTCTTTTGCCCCATGGGCGTTGAAACATACGAATGTTCCTGCGCCCGCCCACCCAGTTTGGTGGTGGGGTGGATGCTGGCGTCTTCAGCATAATCAAAACTGACGCCGGTGCCTTCAATGATCCGGTTCATCATGTTGAACATCCCAGCAATCTGAACCGCTTCAAACAGCGCCTTTTCAGACCAACCGGCGGCCAGAACGGCGTCAATATCACCCTGAACAATGCGCGACGGCAGGGTGTTCAGCTTGGCCAGATATTGCAGCAGCGCGCGCAGCTTGTCGGATACTGGCGCGGTTTGCGGATCATCCAGCAGGGCCTCTAATACCCCGGCATCAATGCCAAAGGCCTGCGCGTAAATCAGGTGCGAGCCGAAACAAAACGTACAGCGGTTCAGGCCCGATACATAGGCGGCGATCAACTCGCGCTCGGCCACTGATAATTCGCCTTCGCCGCGCATCACCACCTCGGTAAAGGCCATCATGGTGTCCCGGCTGGCGGGGAATTTGCCAAACAGTTCGGACAAGTGGGCGTTTTGCGACAGGCTGGGTAATTTGGCCATTTTCAGTTCCTTCAATTAACCGCCACAGACATATTCAACCCACCCATGGCCCGTTTTGGCCCGCTTAGTCCGGGGCCCCTTTTGGGGATGTCACATCGGCCAAAGGCCCGGCCCCGGCCGGTTTTCTACGCCCCGTTGACCGCCCCCGCCTTTCACGCTCTGGCCCGTACCAGTCTTCATTTCGGGTGATATACATCGTCCCGGCCAGCGCCATAAACGCCAGCGTCGCCCCCGCCAGCAGCGCATAATCCGCGCTGCGCAGTATCAGGTATAACACCACATAAAGCAGGATCAGCATCACCGCCAACACCAACGTACGCCGCCCCATTTTCAGCCCAAGCGCCCCGAACATCACCAGCAATCCAATCGTCGCACCGCTTGACAATGCATAGGCCGCGCCAAATCCGATTTGCTCGGCGTAGGCCACCATCAGCAATACAAAAGTCGACTGTGCCAGCCCGATCAGGATGTATTGCACGGGGTGGGTGGGCTTTGCCCCGGCCCGATCCAGCAGCAGCACACTAAGAAACGTCAGTGCAATAAACAAAATCCCGTACCGCGCCGCCCGGTATGCCTTTTGATAGAAATCATTGGGCTGGAAAAACCGCACCCCAAACGCTGTTCCAGAGCGCGCATCACTGTCAAAATTTTCCCGTGCAATCTGTGGCAGGGCACGGGCCAGATGCGGAATGGTCCAGTCAGCCGCAAAACCTGTGTCGGTAATTTCAGAACTGTCCGGCAAAAACGCCCCGAAAAAGCTGGGGTGCGGCCAGTCACTGGTCATGGTGATCTGGCTATCACGCCCTGCCGGTGTAACCGACAAAGACTGCGCGCCGTTAAACCCAAGCATCAGATGATAATCCCCGGCCTTACGCGGGTCCCCGGTTGCGGCAAAAATACCGTTTTTCTGCCCCTTCCCCGACGGCAGTGG
>DAOURA010000009.1 GCA_030625325.1 Marinosulfonomonas sp. | reverse complement strand
GTGGCCGCGCCCCACTTGCCCTGCGGAACGCCGCCCAGACCGGGCGCATCTTCACCTGACGCCAGCCTAATCGCGGCCCCCAGCCCAAGCTGGTCAAGGTGGGGCAATTTCAGTGGCCCACTGCGCCCATTTTCGGCCTGACCGCTGGCACAGGCAGCAGCAATATGGGCCAGCGTATTGGCCCCGGTATCGGGCAGCTTGTCATTAAAAAACCTGTCCGCATCCGGTGCGCCACCGCAGCCAACGGAATCCATCACAATCAGAAAACAACGGGGCATTAGCGCACTCTCCTGCAAACAACCGGGGGTGTGTCGGGCTTTGTATCACTGATCTGAATAGCCGCACGTACGGCCCGTTCAGCCGCATCCGCCCCATCAGACGTTGCCGCATGCACTGTGGCAAGGGGCGTATCGGCAGAAACCGCCGCCCCGATCACCGCCACATCCGACAGGCCGACCGACGGGTCAACCTTATCCGACCCCCGCAGGCGCCCACCACCCAGATGAACCACCGCCAGTCCCAAGTCTTCACCATTCATACCGCCCACAAAACCGTCCCTTCCGGCCAGCACATCACGCACCACCGGGGACGATGGCAAATGATCACGCCAGCGTTCCACAAAGTCGGTTGGCCCCCCAAGGGCCGCAACCATCTGGCCAAACTTTTCTGCCACCGATCCGTCATCAAACGTACCCAGTATCTGGCGCACGCCTTCGGCCGGGTTATCGGCACTGCCACAAAGCGTCAGCAATTCCCCCCCCAGTTCAGCCGTAAGATTAATCAGGGTCGTATCACGTGCCCCCGCGGTCAGGGCCGTCATAACGTCCATAATTTCCAGCGCATTTCCAACCGACGGGGTGCAGGGCTGGTTCATATCGGTGATCAACGCGGACGTCTTGCAACCCGCATTATTCGCCGTTGTCACCAGTGATTGCGCAAGCGCGGTTGCGTCATCCATTGACTTCATGAACGCGCCACTTCCAACCTTTACATCCAACACCAATGCGCCCAGCCCAGCCGCCAGTTTTTTGGACAGGATCGACGCGGTGATCAGATCAATGCTTTCGACCGTTGCCGTGACATCGCGCACCGCATAAAGACGTTTGTCTGCCGGGGCGATATTGCCGGTGGCTGAAACAATTGCGGTTCCCACGTCTTTCACGATCTGGCGAAACCGATCTGCCCCAACCTCGGTCTTCAGGCCGGGAATTGCTTCCAGCTTGTCCAGCGTGCCGCCGGTGTGGCCCAACCCGCGCCCGGACACCATCGGAACATAGGCGCCCAATGCCGCCAAAGCCGGCGCCAGCAACAGGGACACACAATCGCCAATTCCACCGGTAGAATGTTTGTCAATCACCGGCCCCGGCAGGTCCCATTGCAAAACATCACCGCTGTCGCGCATCGCCATGGTCAGCGCGACCCGTTCATCCATTGTCAGCCCGTTCAGGCAGACGGCCATCGCGAACGCCCCGGCCTGTGCGGCCGAAACCTGCCCATTGGCCAGGCCAAAGGCGAACTCTGACAATTCTTCATTTGTCAGGCGCTTTTTATCCCGAAGCTTTCCTATGATCGTGCGCGCATCCAACGTTAGCTATCTTCCATATGGCCGGGCACGAACGCACCGGGCAACAGATCACCAACTGTGGTTTGCTGGGTTTTTCCACCCGTCGTTGCCATTGTGACCCGAACTTTGCCTGCGCTGAATTCTGCCAGCTTTTGTCGGCACCCGCCACAGGGGCTGACCGGCATTGGGCTGTCGGCGATTACCAGAACTTCGACTATTTCGGTATCACCGGACGCCACCATCGCGGCAATTGCCCCGGCTTCAGCGCAGGTGCCTTCGGGGAAGGCAACGTTTTCAACATTACAGCCTGAATAAACCTTGCCGGATGCAGCACGGATGGCCGCCCCCACCTTGAAATTCGAATAGGGCGCATAGGCCATTTCACGGATCGCTGTCGCGGCTTTTAAAAGTGTCATTTTTCCCCAGTCCTATCACCAATTAAACCTGTCACAGATTGCTGCGGCTGGCGGTAGTATGCAAGTGCCCAGACCGGCCCTGACGTGTAAGTTTACCCAAAGGGCTTGAATTGTTTTGCAACTAGGGCTTGATGGTCCCGGTACAGGTGGTAAATTGCAGGCCAGAAAATTATAGTTTAGTATTAAACTATTTATATAATCAGGGAATTTCTGATGACCAAAAAACGTCAAGACGGGAACAAACAGGCGGCTTTGCGCTACCATGAATACCCAAAGCCGGGAAAACTGGAAATTAAAGCAACCAAGCCGCTGGCCAATGGCCGCGATTTGTCGCTGGCCTATAGCCCCGGCGTGGCCGAGGCCTGTCTTGAGATAAAAGCAAACCCGGAAACGGCCCGCCGATATACCACCCGTGGCAATCTGGTTGGCGTGGTCACAAACGGTACGGCAGTACTGGGTTTGGGCAACATCGGCGGACTGGCATCCAAGCCGGTGATGGAAGGAAAGGCCGTTCTTTTCAAGAAGTTCGCGAATATTGACTGCTTTGATATTGAACTGGACGAACCCGACCCTGAAAAGATGGCTGATATCGTCTGCGCGCTGGAACCAACCTTTGGCGCGATCAACCTGGAAGACATCAAAGCACCCGATTGTTTTATCGTTGAACAAATTTGCCGCGAGCGGATGAACATCCCGGTTTTTCACGACGATCAGCACGGAACCGCGATCGTTGTGGGGGCTGCGGCCACCAATGCACTGCAGGTTACCGGTAAATCCTTTGGCGATATCAAAGTGGTGTCCACCGGCGGTGGTGCGGCCGGCATTGCCTGTTTGAATATGCTGTTGAAACTGGGGGTTAAGCGGGAAAATGTCTGGCTTTGCGATATCAAGGGGCTGGTTTATCAGGGCCGCACCGACGACATGACCCCCCAAAAGGACGCCTATGCCCAGCCGGGTGGTGAAAAAACCCTGGCAGACGTTATTGGCGGTGCGGATCTGTTTCTTGGCCTGTCTGGGCCCGGTGTCTTGACGCCCGACATGGTGACAAAAATGGCCAAGCAGCCAATTATTTTTGCGCTGGCCAACCCAACACCAGAAATCATGCCGGATGAGGTAAAAAAGGTCGCCCCAGATGCGATTATCGCCACCGGGCGGTCCGATTATCCCAATCAGGTGAATAACGTGCTGTGTTTCCCGTTCATTTTTCGCGGCGCACTGGATGTTTGTGCCTCGCAAATCAACGACCACATGGAACTGGCCTGTATCGAAGGCATCGCCGCACTGGCGCGCGCCACCACCAGCGCCGAGGCCGCCGCCGCCTATCAGGGCGAACAGATGACATTTGGCGCCGATTATCTGATCCCGAAACCATTTGATCCACGACTGATGGGGGTTGTTGCTTCTGCAGTTGCGCTGGCCGCAATGGAATCGGGCGTTGCCAAGGCACCGATTGCCGACATGAAGGCCTATAAAGAAAGTTTGGATGGATCGGTCTTTAAATCTGCCCTGATCATGCGCCCGGTGTTTGAAGCGGCCAAGACCGCGTCGCGCCGCATTGTGTTTGCCGAGGGCGAAGACGAACGCGTGCTGCGCGCTGCCAACGCCATTCTGGAAGAAACCGTTGATAAGCCAATCCTGATTGGTCGCCCCGAAGTGATTGAGGCACGCTGTGAACGGCTGGGCCTGTCAATACGCCCGTCACGGGACTTTGAACTGGTGAACCCGGAAAGTGACCCGCGCTATCGCGATTACTGGACAACGTATCACAGTGTGGTGGAGCGCAAAGGTGTAACACCCGATCAGGCCAAGGCCATCATGCGCACCAACACCACGGCAATCGGGGCGGTTATGGTTCACAGGGGCGACGCCGACAGTGTGATCTGCGGCACATTCGGCCAATACCTGTGGCACCTGAATTATGTGACACAGGTTCTTGGCACTGACCAACTGTCCCCCGCTGGCGCGCTTAGCCTGATGATACTAGAAGACGGGCCGATTTTTATCACTGACACCCAGGTCAACCCAGAACCCACACCCGAACAAATCACCCAAAGCATCTTGGGCGCCGCCCGCCACGTGCGCCGCTTTGGTATCGACCCCAGCATTGCCCTGTGCAGCCATTCCCAGTTCGGCAGTCTGGACATCACCAGCGGGCGCAGAATGCGTGATGCATTACAAATTCTGGACGCAGCCCCACGGGATTTTTCCTACGAAGGTGAAATGCACGTTGACGCCGCCCTTGACGTGGAATTGCGCACGCGGATATTCCCCAACTCTCGCCTGAAAGGTCCGGCCAATGTTCTGGTCTTTTCCAACACAGACGCGGCAAGCGGGGTGCGCAACATCCTGAAGCAAAAGGCCCATGGTCTTGAGGTCGGGCCGGTCCTGATGGGCATGGGCAACCGCGCCCATATCGTAACACCATCGATCACCGCGCGTGGGTTGCTGAACACTGCCGCACTGGCCGGAACACCGGTGGCGCAGTACGGCTAATTGACGCAAAGCCCAAAACCGACATCGGTATGACGTTTTCCCGATTGAAAGGGCGGCAGGCAATATGATCCTGTCGCCCTATCTGCTTTAGCCATGCATCTGCCAACTGCGGGGAAACGCCTTGTCCAAACGTCGCAAAGTCCTGTTCATCATCGCCGACCAACTGCGGGCCGACTGCATTACCGGCGCCCTGGCTGACCATGTTGATCTGCCCAACATCCGGGCCCTGCAAGGGGACGCCGTGACCTTCAGTAAACATTTTTCGGTCACCAACCCCTGTGGCCCGTCGCGCGCAAGTATCTTCACCGGGCTATACGCAATGAACCACCGTTCAACCCGCAACGCGACACCAATGGCCCATGACCTGCCAAACATAGCCCGCGAAATGCGCAAATCCGGGTATGAGCCAAAGCTGTTCGGTTATACCGATACGTCCCGTGACCCGCGCAGGCATCACCCCAATGACCCCGCCCTGAAAACCGAAGAAGAAGTCCTGCCGGGTTTTCGAGAGGTTCTGGAAATGCGCTATATGGAAAGCTATCCGTGGCGCGCGGACCTAAAGGCCAAGGGATACGACATCCCTGATTATTCGCATTTCTATGACGCGATTTCGCCCGACCCAAACCGCCCCGCACGCCCCAGTGACCCACCCTTTTACCGGGCCGAAGACAGCGACACCGCCTTTTTGACCAACGCTGTGATCAACCATCTGTCGGTTCACACGGATCAGGACTGGTTCGCAACGGTGACTTATCTGCGCCCCCACCCACCACTGGTGGCCCCCGCGCCCTATAACCGGATGTATGACCCGGACGATCTGCCCATGCCTGCCCGCATGGGCACCCCCGAACAAGAAGCCGCCGTTCACCCGTTTATTGCCGGTGCTGCCAGCGCCACACCAATGGAAAGCACCGTGCGCGGCTGTGACGGGCAGGTAAACAGCCGCAATGATGACGATGTTCAACAATTGCGCGCGCTTTATCTGGGCTTGGCCACTGAGGTTGACCATCATGTTGGCCGGATCATCGAATTCCTGAAAGAAACTGGTCAATACGACGACACCCTTATCGTGCTAAAGGCCGATCATGGGGAAATGCTGGGCGATCACCACCTGTGGGGCAAGCAACATATCTATGACCCCGCTTACCGCATCCCCCTGATCATCCGTGACCCGGCCAATCCGGGCCAACATGGCACCACCGTCAATGCCTTTAGTGAAACCATTGACATCACCCCGACAATCCTTGATCTGATCGGCCGGCCGGTCCCACCGGGAATGGATGGGAAATCGCTAAAACCATTTTTGCAGGGGCTTACGCCTGCGGGCTGGAAAGACTGCGTTCACCTTGAACTGAACTTCGCCGAACCGGATTGTATCACCCCCGCCCAACATGCCACTGGCCTAAGCCGCGAAGAATGCAATCTGGCTATCCTGCGCGAAGACCGTTTCAAACTGGCGCATTTCAACGGCGGGCTGGCCCCGTTGCTGTTTGATCTGGAAAATGACCCGGATGAAATGCGCAATATCGCCGATGATCCGAAACATACGGCCACTTTGCTGCGCATGGCGCAAAAACTGCTTAGCCACCGAATGAAACACGCCGATCAAACCCTGACCGGGTGCAAAAACACCCCGCAGGGCAGTGTCGGCTATTTGGGCGACTAACAGGGGTCAGGCGGACATTCCATTCTCGGCCAGTTCCTGCCAGCGATGGCAGGCAACGGCATGTTCTTTGCCTGATTGCTGTAATTTGGGTTCATCCTTGCGACAGATATCAATCGCATGTGGACAGCGCGTCTGAAACTTACAGCCCGGCGGCGGGTTGGTTGGCGACGGAATTTCGCCTTCCAGTTTTTGCGCCTTGCCCCGGTCATCCGGGTCAAGGGACGGAATGGCTGACAACAGCGCCTTGGTATAGGGGTGGCGCGGTGCCGCAAACAGTTCACGGGTTGGTGCCGATTCAACCAGCCGCCCCAGATACATAACCGCAACATGGTCACACACATGGGCCACGACACTAAGGTCGTGACTGATAAACAGAAACGTCAGGCCCATTTCCTGCTGAATTTCCTTTAGCAGGTTCAAAACATCCGCCTGAATAGACACGTCAAGGGCCGCCACACTTTCATCGGCCACAACAAATTGCGGACGCGAAACCAAGGCACGCGCAATTGAAATACGCTGGCGCTGACCACCGGAAAACGCATGGGGAAAACGGCGCAGGTGTTCCAGGTTAAGGCGGCACTTGGCGGCAATTTCACGAACCCGTTCGTCAGTTTCGCCTTTTGATTTCGTCAGGCCCATGACTTCAAGCGGCTCAGCTATAATATCGCGCACAGTCATGCGCGGGCTAAGGGCTGCGTAAGGATCCTGAAATATCAACTGCGCGCGCTTGCGATACTCTTTCAGTTCCTTGTCGCCAAGGCTTGGAAGGTCATAACTGACCTCTCCGTCGTCATAAACAATGTCACCACGGGTAATTGGTGCGGCCCGCAGCATGGCCCGCCCAAGAGTGGTTTTGCCAGAGCCCGATTCACCAACAAGGCCAAAGAAATTCCCCTTATCGATATCGATATCGACGCCCTCAACGGCACGCACAACGGGTTTTGGCCCAAATATGCCACCACCACGCAGTGGGAAGTGAACTGAAAGGTCGCGGGTAGAGATTAACGGCTTATCACTCATTTCGTGTCTCCTGCCGGTGCGTGCAGGTGGCATGCGGCCCGGTGGTTTTCATTAATCTGAATGAACTGCGGAATATCAACATTGCACCGGCCCGCAATCGCATCATTGCAACGTGTGTTGAAAACGCATCCGGGTGGGCGTTCAAGGGGTGAAGGAATATCACCGGGGATAGGGCGAAGCGGCGTGTCCAGATCATCCAGATCGGGCAGAGCATCCAGCAAGCCCCGTGTATACGGGTGCGACGGGTTACGCAGAACATCGCGAACCGGCCCCTGTTCAACCAACCGCCCAAGGTACATCACGGCAACATTATCGGCAGTCTGGGCGATCACACCCAGATCATGGGTGATGAAAATAATCCCCATGCCAAAATCATCCACCAGATCCTTCATCAGATCAATAACCTGCGCCTGAATGGTAACATCCAGCGCGGTTGTCGGTTCATCAGCAATCAGCAGTTTTGGCTTGGTGGACAGGGCCATCGCGATCATCGCGCGCTGACGCATCCCACCCGACAATTCAAACGCAAACTGTTTAAACCGCGTCGCCGCATCCGAAATACCAACCCGCGCCAGCATTTCAATTGACACCTCTTTGGCGCGCTTGGCCGTCATATCGGTGTGGATCATCAACTGTTCGACCATCTGGTCACCAATGGAAATTGCCGGGGCAAAGCTGGCCATTGGTTCCTGAAAGATCATCGAAATTGCACCGCCGCGAACCACCTGCAATTCCTTGCTGGTTCTCAGGGACATGATATCCACTGGCCCGGATTCCAGGTGCAGCGTAACCTTGGTATCGTCGCTGTAGATCGCATTATTAGCGTTCAGCTTCATCAGGGATTTGGCCGTAACCGATTTGCCTGAGCCACTTTCACCAACCAGCCCCAGAACTTCGCCTGCCTGCAGGGAAAATGACACATCATCCACCGCAGTTATGCGCCCCTCATCAGTATCAAATTTCAGGGTCAGGTTTTCAACATCAATCAGGCGCGTCATTTTTTGATTTCCCCATAAGGATCGGCCGCATCGCGCAGCCCGTCACCGACAAACACAAATGCAAGCACAAGGGTTATGAAGAAAATCACCGGGATAAAATACCATTGGTAATTCAGCAAAACATCCGCCGAGGTTACACTTTGCAACATAACACCAAGGGAATTTACCGGGTCTTTCAGGCCCAGCCCGATAAAGCTAAGCGCCGTTTCGGACAGCACCATATAAGGAAATGAAATCACCAGATCGACGATGATATAGCTGGTGAAACTGGGCAGCAGGTGTTTTCGAATAACGTGGCTGGCAGACGCACCACATAGTTCGGCCGCCAGCACATATTCCTGATTTCTCTCGGTTAACAGGTGGGTCCGTACCCGCCGGGCCAGCGTCGGCCATCCGATAAACCCAAGGATCATCGATATGAACAAAAACCTGCTTTCGGCGCTCCATTCCGGGGGGATAAATGCAGATAACGCCATGAACAGGGGGATCGCCGGTATCGTTCGCACCGCATCAGTGATCATCTGCAGGATTGAATCAATCCACCCCCCATAATATCCGGCAACCCCGCCAATAATCAGGGCCAGTACAAAGGCAATAAGAACACCGATTGTTCCGACCGCAAGGGATGTATTAATCGCATGGAACGTTCGCGAGTAAATATCCTTACCGCCGTTATCAGTGCCAAAAAGGTGGACCTTTCCCACATCTGCACCAAACAGGTGCCTGCTGGCAGGAATGCCAAATAGCGTGTATTCATCCCCCTTGGGGAAAAACACAACATATCGGCGCGCTTCGCGGTCAATCGTGGTAACCCATCGGAAATTGGTTTTAATAGAGCGTTCACGGCTGGCCGTATAAATAAAGGGGCGCGCGGAAAATCCATTTTCATCCCAGAATTTTGGGATCTGTGGTGCGCCGTTTTGGTAATCCGCATCGCGCCCGGCAATCGTTGGGTCATATGGCGTCAGAAACGGGGCGAAAAGCCCGGACAAGATCAAAACCACAAGAACAATGACCCCAACCATTGCGGCCTTTTGTTTCTTGAATCTGGCCCAGATCAATTGCCCCTGACCGGCGGTAAAATAGGCCTCTTTCAGGTTGCGATCGACGTCGGCATTTGTTGCTGTATCTGTCATATCGCTTATCCCACTATACTGCGGCGAACGCGCGGATCAGTCAGGGCAAGCACGATATCAGTGATAAAGTTCAGCCCCACAATACTGGCGGTCAACATGAAGATGATCGCACCGGCAAGCTGCTGATCATTTGATCGCGCAAGCGCCCCAAGCAGCAGCGACCCGGCCTCAGTCAGGGTCAGGATCAATGCCACAATCGGTAATTCATTGAAAATCCGGTTCAAATCAAAGCCAAGCGAATTGATGATCGGCCCCAGTGCGTGTCGCGCCGGATACCGCCACAACAACCGTCGCCCGGCCACGCCACGCGCGGCGGCCGCCGTCACGTAAAGCTTGCCAATTTCATCAGACATCAGGGCGCGCACCGTTTGAATGGCAAACGCCGTTGCTGACCAGCCCAGAATGAACACCGGCAACCACGCCCGTGACAGAAAATCTTTTACCCGCTCATAGGACCAGGCGGCATCGCGGAATTCCTTAGAAAACAGGCCCGTCAGACTGTCGCCAAAGAACACAGTGGAAAATAGCATGATCATCAGCGCCAGCAAAAAGTTTGGCATCGCCAGACCAAGATAGCTAACCAGACGCAGGCTGTTGTTCAGCGTGGCATTGTTTGAAGTTGCTGAAATGATGCCAACCGGAATTGCGATCGCGTAGGCGACCAAAAGTGACGTCAGGCATATGCCCAGGCTTAGCCAGAATTTCTGGCCCAGCAGCTGGCTGATATTGACACGCAGGATACAGCTATCGCCAAACTCCCCCTGGAATGCGTTGAAAATCCAAACGCCCCAGCGTTGGATATAGGGTTTATCCAGCCCAAGGCGAATTCTTTCAGCTTCAATATCGGCAATGGAAATGCCCGACCCCTGGGTGTTTTTAAAGGCCAGATATCGTTCAGCGCAGTCACCGGGAACCAGTTCCATCAGTGAAAAAACAATGAACGAAACCATTATCAGGGTAAAAACCGCCAACAATGCTCGAATCGCAGCAAATCGCAAGAATTGAACCATTGGATGGTTGCCCCCTGAAAACCCTGTGCCTATTTTTTAATCGGCATTTTTGGCTTGTGGCTACGGGCGGCCCAAGGGCCGCCCGTAGCAATCTCAAGTGATCGATACCGCTGGACTATTCGTCCAGGAACCATTGGGTAGCCCGGTACGGATAGGTCCGGTAATACTCATACGAGTGCGTCTTGAACTCAGTAAAGTTCTTCAGCGCATTGCTATGGTAGATCGGCGCCGGTGCCTGAACTGTCCCGATAAACAGAACATTGGACACCATGTTTTCAACCAAACGCTGACCAGCTGCATCAGATTCCGGTGTACCTGCAAGCGCAGATTGGAACACATTAATATCGCCAATCATGTCTTTCACGTACTGCGGAGGTTCAACGCCACTCGCACCATTTGTATCAATCCATTCCGCCCAAAGCATCCCAGTGCGAACATTGAAATAATCATTGAACGGTGGCACCCAAAGTTCGTTGTTACCAAGCATGATTTCCAATGGCTGACCCTTACGCCATACCATGACATCAAGCTTGTTGGCGGATTGGGCCGAACGATACTCATCTGGTGTGATCTCTTTTACCGTGGTCTGAACACCAACATCTGCCCAATGTTGCCCGACAAGTTCGACAACCTGTCCCGCAACACCCTGCGTAGAAAACTGAAGGTTCAGTACGATTTTTTCACCATTTGGCAATTCACGGAAACCATCACCATCCACGTCAGCCATGCCAACTTCGTCTAGCAATGAGTTCGCCAGAGCTGGATCAAACTGCGCAAAATGAGTTACCCATTTCGGATCAATAAAGGCAGGCGCAGGTGAGAACCCGATGTACTGCTTGGGTTCACCCAGGCCAAAGAATCCGACTTCGTTAATCTCGTCGCGATTAAGCGCCACCGACATAGCCTGGCGGAACCTTACATCACCAAATACCTTACGTTTCTCCAAATCCTCGGATGTTACGTTAAACGCAAAGGTCGACATTGTGATTTCAGGTCTGAGATCGACAGTGTAACCGCCCTTTTCCTGGTTCTCTAACAGCAGCGGTGCAGACGCCAACTGCAGTGATTGCTTTTTGTAATCGACTTCAGAGTTTACCAGTTTCAGGATACGTACTTCGTTTTCGTTAACGTAGATTTCGTCCTGCTCACTGATATATGGCAGCTGATTACCGGCTGTATCCACCTGGTGAAAATAAGGGTTCGCAACCAGATGGCGCCCCTCTGTTGTGTCGCTGATATAGATGTGCGATTCCAGTGTCGGCACAACATCTGCGGGCAGGCTGGCCACTTTGTCCGGGCTATTCAACAAAGGTGACGGCGTATCGGTCCAGTCAGAGTTGCCAAAATATGCGGACAGTACAGCATACCCATTTTCAAACCCTGCGGCCTGCGCATCAGCGTCGGCGGTTGGGCTCAGTTCCGGGTCCCACTTGCTTAGGAAATGCATCGGCTGGAAACCCTGCGCAAACGAAGTAGCAAAGTGCGCCAACAGGCCTGGTTTTGGAGCAGGCAGTTTAAACACAACCGTCTGCGCGTCTGGTGTTTCCACAGTCATCCGCTCGCCCGACACCAGAACATAATCTTTAGGCTTTTCAATGACGTTTGAATTTAGCGCCAGGTTATCATACCAGTATTTTACATCTGCAGATGTAAACGGTGTGCCATCTGACCACTTATGACCTTTACGCAGGAAGAATGTCAGTTGGGTAAAGTCGTCATTCCATGCCCAGTCTTTTGCAACGTTTGGCACGATAGTTTTCAGATCGTCCGACATGCGTACCAGGTTTACGTGACGTACCGACAAAAAGTCGGATGTACCCGCCTCGGTTGCGTTGGACAGAACGTCCATCGTGCCGCCATATGACCCGATGGCGTCATAGGGCACAACGACCAGTGGCTCGGATGGCAAACGATCAGTAACATCACCGATTGCGCCGTTTCCACGGATACGCGCACTTAATGCGGCTGCATCCGGGTTGCCCTGGAAGGTCATTTTACAGCCAGCGTTGGCCTCATATGTAGACAGCTCAAATTGCTGCGGGTATTTACCCGCGGCAACACCACCCATGTCGGCAACAGTGATGCCAGTACAACCAGCAAAGGCACCCCCCGTTAATGCGACAAGCGCCACCCCTGAAAATAGTAGGCTTTTCATCCTAGATCCTCTCTGATTATTGTTAGTCTGCTTTGCAAAGTTCGCGCGCAGATCGTTCTTATGAATCTGTTGTAACAGTCGTATGAAGTGGGTAACTTATTGCTCCATTAGCGAAATTTCATATCCGGCGAACAAGGCCACATCCCACCCCTCGGCGACTATCACCATCAAAATTGCTTTTGTCAAACTTCGCGGTGCAGGTTTATTTGCAGTTCCGTAGCGTCAATGTGAACCTGCGAATGGCCGTTCAGCCCTGATAAACACGGCAATCTTCAACCTGACAGTCCGTTTTTTGGGGGGGGGCGCCGGGTTTTTTTGCCAAATGGCAGTGATCAGGGAGTTCAAATAAATATAGGGTCGCGCAGTAACATCTGCGCGACCCTTGCTTTTAACCAGCCAATGTCAGGGTTTTTCGCCACGCGCCAAACGGGCGTTGATATCTTCAATCACCGCTGGCAATTCAATCAGACTATCGATCACGTAATGCGCGCCGGCCTGCTCCAGAATATTGCGTGTTTTTGCCATGCGGGCGGCGATGTCAGCCTCGGACAGGGTCGCCTCTTCTTCCAGTGTGTTGATATTCATGTAGTTGGAATAGCGCACCAAACCAACGCCCCAGCAACCGGCGTTCATGGCTTCGCCAATACCGGAAACCGTGTCGTCACATTTAACCACCGACTTCACGTCATCAATGCCCATCAGATCAAGGTTCTTGAACACCATGTGCGGCGATGGACGCGCACCGTTAAGTACTTCGTCACCCGCCACAGTCGCATCAGGCACCACGCCTTGGGCAATCACGTCGTTCAGCAACACATCAACCATCACACGGGTAAAGCCGGTGGAAACACCGATCTTGATCCCCTCGGCCTGCAGGCCATTCACCACGTCTTTGATGCCGGGCAGCAACGCGGTGTATTTTGGCAGGCACTCCAACTGCGCAGGCACGAAATCGGCAAACATCGCATCAACATCCGCCTGTACCGGGGGCGTACCCTTAATGGCCTCCCAACGGGCGGCAATAACCGGGTCCTGCGTTAGTTTCTGAATATGGATATCTTTGCGCAGCCCCATTGGGCCACGGGCCTCTTCCATGGAAATTTCTACGCCTTGGTTTTTGAAAACCTCGACGAACACCACAGCAGGCGCGATAACATAGGCATCGGCCAGTGTGCCGCTCCAATCCAAAACAGCAGCTTTGATTTTGCCGCGATAGGTACGGGCGAAGGTGTATTCTGATGGTCCAGCCATGGGTATTTCCTTTGGTTTCAGTTCGGGTTTGTAAGGTTCATGCGGCCAGTTTGGCCCGTTCTTTCAATGCAAATTCAGGTGGGGTGGCACTATCCACCCCCATTTCGTTCAGGGTTTCACCGGCGGCGGTGACAACCGCACGCATCACATCACCGTCCATCTGACCAATACAGCCAATGCGAAAACTATCCGCCACGGTCAACTTACCGGGATAGATGATAAAGCCCTTGGTCTTCATCAGCCCATAGAAACGTTCAAATTCAAACGCCGGGTGGGCGGGGCAAAAGAACGTCACGATAATCGACGACAACCAGCGGTCCTTTAGCAGGGTTTCAAAGCCAAGTTCGCGCATTCCCGCAACCATCACGTCACGGTTGTTGGCATACCGCGCCCCACGCCCGGCAACGCCGCCCTCGGCCTTATGGGCGCGCAATGCCTCAAGAAACGCAACGACCACATGTGTCGGCGGGGTAAAGCGCCACTGGCCGGTTTTGTTCATATGCGCCCACTGGGCATGAACATCCAAAGACAACGAATGGCTGCGCCCCTTGGCGGCCTGTAATTCATCCTTGCGGGCAATGATAAACCCAAAGCCCGGCACGCCTTCGATGCATTTGTTGGCGGACGACACCATCGCATCATATCGGATTTCATTGATGTTCAGCGGGATCGCGCCAAAGGCACTCATGCTGTCAATCAACAGTTTGCGACCCTGTGCGTAGACAGCTTCAGAAATTTCGGCCACCGGGTTCAGGATACCGGAACTGGTTTCACAATGCACCACAACCACATGGGTGATGTCAGGGTCCGCAATCAGCGCCGCCGTGACTTCATCGCCACGGGGCGGCATGTAATCACCCTTGTCGATCACAACATGATCCCGCCCAAGGTATTCCAATGTCTCAACCGCGCGCGCCCCATAGGCCCCGTTGGACAGCACCAGAACCTTACCGTTTCGCGGAACGAAAGACCCCAGCAATGCCTCAACCGAAAACGTCCCACTGCCCTGCATCGGAACACAGTCCAGCACACCGTCTGTGTCGCCGGTCAGTTCCAGTAGTAATTTTCGAACCTCGGACGTCACGGCGCGAAATTCATCATCCCAACTGCCCCAGTCACGCAGCATCGCCTGTTTGACGCCATAAGATGTGGTCAGCGGGCCGGGGGTAAGCAGGTAAGGTTCCCCCATATGTGGCAGGGCGATCTTATTGGCATCTTGCGACATCAGGTATTTCCTGTCTGCTGTTGTGCTTGTGGCTGAGTAGCCCACAAATTTTACATATGTAAAATCGTTATTAGATATCTTATCATCGATTTTTTCGATATAATGCATGGCTATGAAATATGTTCAGCTTCGCGCCTTTCACAATGTTGCCATCCACGGCGGGTTTTCGCGCGCAGCCGAGGCAATGGGCCTGACCCAACCGGCGGTATCCGATCAGGTTCTGGGGCTTGAACAGGGTTATGATATTTTGCTGTTCAATCGTCGCAAAAAGCAAATCACCCTTACGAAACACGGTCAGGAATTACTCGAAATCACCCGTCCGATGTTCGAAGTAGAGGCGCGCGCACTTGAATACCTGACCGAAACGCGCGCCCTGACGTCGGGCACCCTGCGGGTCATTGCGGATTCTGCCTATCACGTGACGGGGGTTCTAAGCCGGTTTCGCACCCGTTACCCGAACGTGCACCTAACCCTGCGCACCGGCAATTCGCAGGACGTTGA
Organism: Marinosulfonomonas sp.; assembly: GCA_030625325.1. Classification (GTDB taxonomy): domain Bacteria; phylum Pseudomonadota; class Alphaproteobacteria; order Rhodobacterales; family Rhodobacteraceae; genus NVTR01. The sequence continues at coordinate 18,122 of DAOURA010000009.1, read as the reverse complement.
ACAGGCACTGGCCGCGTATGATGCGGACATCGGTGTTTTAGGCAGCAAGGTTAAATTCGACAAATACCAAAGCGTATCCCTTGGCGCGACACCAATTATCGCATTTGCTGCAAAACGGTTTCCCGGATTGCCCGAACCTTCGGCGTCCCTGGCAACGCTGGAAAAATTTCCCTTGGTTTTTCGCGAAAAGGGGTCAAAAACCCGCCAAAAACTGGAAGGTGCGGCCAAAGAACAGGGCATCACGCTGCGCCCTGCAATTGAGGCCGAAGGGCGCGAAGCAGTTCGCGAAATTGTTGCCGCGGGTGGGGGCATTGGCTTTGTTTCGGACGCAGAATATGGCCACGATGAAAGACTGATAAAGATAACCATCGAAGGCCCGACAATCCCGATGGAAGAAACTATTGTCTGCGTGAACCAGCGAAAAGACGTGCGCATGATCAGGATGTTCATGGCATTGGCGCGCGATCACGGTACAAACCACACCTGAAATCACTGCAAAACCTTGGAATTGTTTCCGTAATTCCCCCGTAAAACTGCGGTTTTCGCCGACACCAACGCAAAAACCCGGCCAAGGGGCCACGGATGTGACAACACCCCCCCTTGTGATACAATTACGCGCGACTCGTGGGTGTCTGATTTGTAAGGGGGGGGAATGAACAAAAAGCTTAGTAATACCGCCCCCCCGGCTAAACCGGAGGAAGACCTTCCAAGCGTGGATGACATGCTTAGTTCAGGCAACTGGGCCGACCGCATGGCAAAAGCCAGAATTTTGCGCGAGCAGGCCCTGTCCCAGCGCGCCGCGCGTGGTGAACCCAAGCCACCCCAGAAAAACAAACACCCGCTTAAAACCACAAAAAATGTGGGTCGTGATAAAGACCTGTCCAGCGGAAACTGGGTGGACCGCATGGCCAAGGCTGAGGCCTATAGAAAACGTGCTCTGGCAGAGCGGCAAAAATCAAACCCATCAAAAAAGAACGCAAGAACAGTTCTGATCCCGGATTTGTATAAAAAGGTCATTCGTTCTGCCCTGACTGAAGACGAAAAAAATGATCGGAAAAAAGCACCCGCCGCCACAGTAATCCCGGCCCCAATCACACAGGCAAGCGAAAGTAAGCAAAAGCGCCGCTTTGCCCCCCTGGCCTTTGCCGCGATGTTGGCCGGGGCCCTTGGTTTGGGGTTCGTGTTATCCAACCTCTATAATGGTGGCCTGAAGGGCACGGTAAAACTTCCGTCGGACGCGGTTGCGGTGCTTGAAGGCGCCACAGTGTCAGGCATCAAAAATTCACCTGTTTCCAGCGATGTCTCTGGTCCGCTTCTGGATATGGGCAACCCCGAAGCACCGCGCCTGTCCAGTTCGCCTGACATCACCGCCCCCCCTGAATTTGCGGCGGCCCCAGCCCTGCGCGGCCCTTTAGAAATGTCGCACCAGCCAACCGTATACCCCCTGACCGCGGCTTTATCTGTGCCATTCACACTGGCAGAGCCAGATCAGATTGCCCTGATAAATTTGGACCCGCCACAATTACACAGCGAAATATCAACAGGGCCGGTCAAATCCCCACCGCCAGTTTTAAAATACAGCCTGAAAACCCCAGGGCCTGTTGATGAAAGCATCAAAACGGCACCGGCACCATGGCAGCCAACAATCATTGCCCGCAAGGCAGTTTCAGACAAATCAGAAATCGCAATGCTACTTACCGTCGACCCACTGCCATCATCACCTGCTATTATTGGGAACTACGCTTTATCCGATGGCCCGTTAACACGCACCGCCTTTGTGTTTGAGCGGGTTGTCCCGGTTGCCTTTGCTTCATTACCGTTGGAAATAAGTGGCTTTCACGCCCCTGCTGCGTTGAACGCAATACCCATCGCCAGACCAACCCCCTTTGGGGCACCGCAAGCGGATGCACCACCGGGCAAACTGACTGTGTCGCTGAATTCTTCCGATCTTCATTTTCAGCGGGATACCCTGGGTTTTCTGGCAACGCCAAACTCGTTTGACACACTGGCTAGAAAAGAAGGAAAAGACTGGCCATCGCATGTCACGCCAGCCACGGCCACGGCCATTCCATTTTCTGCACCAGATACCGATGGGTTTTCAAGTTCGGGTATCCCGGGCACCTTTGAAAACACACGCCGGATGGCTTTGCTTGATCCGATAGGGCCTGCATCTTTTGGCATGTTGCCCGAAATATCGGCCGTTCCGCCCGAACCTATTAAAGCCCAAGAACAGCAAGCCAAAGAAAACGGCGGCCCAAGTGACGCAGCTAGATATGTTGTGCGTGTTCAGGCCCCACCCAGCCTGTCAGAGGAAAGCCTGAAAGCCTTTTCTTTGGTGCTGGAAGAAACCGGTTACCCGGTCAGATCACCAAAGCGGGTTGGTTTCAGGGTTAGTAAAAGCCACATACGGTTTTATCACGCACAAGATGCAGAGGCCGCCCAAAAGCTGGCCGATGCGATCGAGGGACCCGCACGCGATTTCACTGATTATTCGCCCAGACCACCGGTTGGATACATTGAGGTCTGGTTAAAGGGCAACGCCGGGTCTGGACAGGTTGCAAGGTCAACCCGACGATCCGGGCAGGGCACGTCGGAACTAACAAAACTGCGAAACAGGTTATTGAAAAGCCTAAAGCGGGGGGACCATTTGTAGGATGGAAAATTTGACGCGTTTCATTAAGGCCCGTGCAAGATGTATCTGCACGTTCGGTCTTGATATGGGGGCATCTGGTGGTGTTAACTGGTCGGGCCTGTTTTTCTTAAGGGTACCGATGTCGTTCAGGGGGGGGATATTATGCCTGGTTCAAGGCTAACCGCTATCATTACAGCACTAATGTTTTTGGCTGGCTCGCATGGCGCACATGCTGCTTTCAATCTGGCGCAGTTGCAGATCATTGAACAATTGATCCTGTCCAGGGACTGCGGTGCACTGTTGGCTTATCTGAATGAGAACCCGGGAATCATGCAAGGATCTGACCCCCTTGCCCGGGAACTTAGGTCCTTTGCCGATGGGGTGGAAGGCGGAATAATCGAATGCCTTCCTGTGCCAGACGGGCCTTTTGGAACATTGCCAACTGATCCGACGCCCATCTACTGATATGACCACACATTAAAAATGTTCAGGCGATGAAAGCCCAGCCAAGTATTGCATATCTGATAGAGCCCCGTTTTCCGGGCGGTACATCCTCAGCTATTGCCAGCGAACTAAAGGTGGCCGCACAGCTTGGTCGTACCAGCGTTCACGCGGTTTCTTCACAGATGTTCAAGGGGCAACAAATTGCCCCCCAGATCCGCAATATTTTACAGGAACTTGGGCTTGAACTGATTTGGGACGCCCCCACAATCAGTGCTGATTTGGTTTTTATTCATAACCCGTCATTTCTGAAATTTGAAACCACCCTTTCAACAAGGATCATCGCAAAACACCTTATCGTTGTGGCCCATGAAAACTTCTTACGCCCGGCCAAAGCGCGGGCCTTTGATGTGGCAAAATGCCTGAATCTGATCGACAACGCATCACTGGCCCTGCGTAAATCCATTGCCCCGATTTCCCCCTATAACCGGGAAACCATTTGCGACTGGTTCAACACCAACCAAACCGGTGGAAAATGGTCAGTTCTGGCCGATGACTGGTTCAATATTTGCGATTTTGTGATGCACCCCCCTACAAACACCCCGGCAGACCGGCGCGGGCGATTGTCCCGTCCTGGAATGGAAAAATTTCCAACGCTTGCCGAAATGGATCTGTGCTTTCCAGCCCATGCGCAAAGTAATGTAATCCTTGGGGCCGATTTGTTTATGACTGAAAACCTGAAACGCACCCACTGGGACATGATCCCATTTCGCGGGGTTGAGGTGGACCAGTTTTTCGAAATGATTGATTTTGTGGTTTATTTCAACTGCGCGACATTGCGCGAAAGCTTTGGGCGGATACTGGCAGAGGGGATTGCCGCCGGGAAAGTTGTTATTTCAGACCCACAAACCGCATCCGTTTTTCAGGGGGCCGTAATAGGCACAACGCCCGGTGACGTTGACAGCATAATCAAAAAGTTTGTCGCAAATCCAGACCAATACCGGGATCAGGTAAAAAAAGGACAGGATGTCCTAAAAATCTTTTCGCCTGAAAAATTCCAGCTAATGTTAAAATCAATTTCAGATCAAAAGATCGGCCATTAAACATGATCATTATTGAAGCTGGGCAACGTAACGCAAAATCCTTTGAAGCAAAGGTTATGTTCGCGGCGCAACTGGTTCAGCGGGGGTATTCGCCAGTAATAGATGACTCCACCTTTCCTGATAAAACTGGTCGTTTCCTGAAATATGAAGCCGCCCCCCTTTTAGCGAATATATCTGATATTTCCACCAGTGGGTTGATTGTTCTGGGCGCCGAAGATCTGTGCGAAAGTACGCTATCAACAATACGCTCTTACAGCCTGCCCCCTGAAACGATGATCAATGCAATGGGGCGGTTTGCCGATGATCAGGCCTATATTGCCGCCACTTCAAAGCTGTCTTTTGCCTTGGGGCGCGAAGTAAATGTTGTTGATTTGAATGAGCTTCAGCCAAGGCCAATTCTGGAAAAGTCAATTTCACCATTGGCGGCAATGCCCCACCACAAAACGGGTGCCCGACACGGAACACCAGAGCTGTTTCTGTTCCTGCCAATTGACTTGCTTGAAGAGCCCGAAACCTTACCGGTATTGGGGGCAATGGATCACCTTGCCGGTTTTCAGTTGAACATAATCACCGGCGGTAAGGGCAAGGAATTAGTCCGAAAAACAAAGTTTTCTGACCTGCCTATTTTTGGTCTGGCCGAATTACCCCCAACGGCACTTGCAACACTTGCCGATATTGCGGTGTTTTTTGGTGATGGTGTTCCCGGTGAGCGTATGGCCAATTTCTCATTGGATCTGCTGAAACATTCAGGGGTATTGGTTGATTGCACTGCATCGGGTGCATTTGTATCCTGCGGTGCCCCAGCCATACGCGGCCCGCAGAATTTGGCGTCATTGGCAAATTATCTGGAACACACTGTCATCCCCAACCGGCACGAAATTGGGCGTCAGACCCAAACAGATAAATGGCTGATGACCAATTCAATTGAACGCCTGGAAGAAGCCCTGCATTTACCCGCACCACCAACAGAGCCATCCCCAAAGAAGCGCACCAATCCAAAAACAGTTTTTTTGCCAACCAACGGCAATGGGTTGGGCCACGCACAACGGTGTTCGTTGATTGCATCTGAAATGCCACGTCCGCCAGACTGTACATTTGCAGCCTTTCCCAGCTGCATTCCGCTGATCAACAGTAAGGGTTTCGCCTGCACCCCATTGGTTCAGAAAAGTGAATATCATACGGAAGAATACGCCAATGATCTGGTCAATTACCTGCGGCTGCAGCGCACGGTGCAAACCGGCGACAGGCTGGTTTTTGATGGGGGTTATGTCTTTGATTCCATCTATCGCACGATAATGGAAAAGTCTCTTTCAGCCACATGGGTCCGGCGGGGCCTGTGGCAACCAGGACAGGTTCGGGCGTCTTCTTTGGAACGTGAAAAGGCATTTGATACGGTTATTGTGCCAAATGAAGCATTTGACGAACTTAACGCGGCATACACCTTTGGGCGCAAAGTTCACCAGGTTGGCCCGATTGTTCAGCAATCTGCACAGGGCGAAAATGATCGCCTGAAATTGCGCCAAAAGCTGACTTTTCAACTGGGGCATGAATTTGATGAACTGGTGATCACCATGCTGGGTGGTGGGGTCGCCACCGACCGCTCGGCGCAATTACAAACACTCTGCGCCCTGCTCGAACGCAGGCCAAAGTGCCTGCATCTGATCATTGTCTGGCCGGGGTCAAAGGTTTCAAATGGTCTTTATGGCTGGAAAAACACCCGCGTGATTAAAAGCAAGAATGCACTGGCCCTTTGTCAGGCATCGGATCTGCTTGTATCAGCCGTTGGTTATAATTCGTTCCACGAAATTCTGTATCACGGGCTTGCATCAATCCTGATCCCCCAAACGGCCCCCTTTATGGATGATCAGGAAAAACGCGCAAGGGCCGCATCAGACCGGGGGCTGGCATCAACAGTTCTGGACAACGAGTTCATGTTGCTTGAACGCGAAATCACCAACTTTCTGGACAATGGCAAAGCCGGGGAAATCCGCAAGGCACTAGCCAACACAGATTTACCAAAAGCGGGCACCAGAGATGCGGCAGCCCTAATTCATGGGGGTGTTGAAAAATGAATGCTGACGAATGGCTGAACGTAATTTCAAGGATTTCACATTCCCAGCCCCTTGATCTGGACGCGGAACTTTTTGATCGGGGGCTGACCAGTATCAAAAACATACAACCTGCCAGCCACCCAACCCCACCGTCTGCAAAACTATGGGAAAGCGGTGAAAACCCTGCGTCATACATTGGTGTGCGGGTGACAAAGCGCCCTGCAGATTGCACGCAGGCCGCCCTGCGTCTGGCAGGCGCTGCATCTGAGCGCGGCGTGATCCCTATAATTTTGACCACACTACCCGATAGCGGATTTGAACGTTTTGGATTTCGGGTTGAACGCCTGACCGGTGACAGCCCACAGGATTACCGGCAACTGGAAGAACAGTTGATGCGGTTTTGGGATATGGCAATCGTCATAGATGCGGAGCAGGTCGTACAACTGGGTTAGGGCGGGGGTTAACAGACCCTATTGCAACAAAACCTCTGCGTTGCCCTTGGCCGCCCCAATATCGGCCCGTTCCATCATGCAAAAGGCCGTCGACAGGCCATCAGCCACCGCGGCGGTATCTGCGACCACACTAACCTGGGACCAGTTCGCACCGTTACGCCCAGTGCGCGGATCAATGATGTGCCCCACAACACCAGCCCCATCAAACGTGGTGCCCAGTGGCGCCGAAGTTGCAACAGCCCGGTTCAGCAATGAAATGCCGGGGCCATCATTATTGTCCAGCAAAACCTGCCAGGCATTTCCATCAGGGGCCTGACCAAGGGCCGCAATTTCGCCGGTGTTGATAAGAACGTCCTGAACACCGTTATCACGGAAAATTCGGGACACCCGGTCGGCAATATAGCCCTGGGCGATCCCGTTCATTGTTAATTGAACACCCGGCCGGTCAACCGCAACCTTTGCCGGTGAATAGCTAACATGTTCCCAGCCTGTCAGTTTCAGCGCATCTAAGATCTGTGCGTCATCGGGTTGTGAGCCTGCTGAAAATTCGTGGGCATACAGGGACCACAGGCTTTGAACCGTGGGGTCGAATGCGCCATGCGTGCGGGCGTTCAGGGCAGAGCTGATCGAAAGAAGTTCAATCATCTCAAACGCAGGGTCGTGCAACACCCCGTCCCGGTTCAGGCGGGCAAGCTGACTGTCGGACTGATACAGGCTGAATATATTTTCAAGGCGCTGGATTTCACCAACCGCCATTGCAATCAGCGCATCAGCATTCGGATGGTCCAGAATGATCCGTGCCTCTGCCCCCAGTGCAATACCGTGCCACTGGGTCGGGCCTGTGCTGGCACGCGCACCAATTGCGGGCAAAACAGCGGCCCCGGCAAGAATGGAAAGAACTCGTCTACGAGTGGTCATCAGGTTGATCCCCCAGGGCGGTGTTTACATCGACAGGGGAAAGAACCACCTCTGCCGGAATTTCATTCAGACGCATGACATCACCGCCATGCTCTGCGCTAAATTGTTCTGCCATTGCAGCGTCTGCAAATGGCGCAATCTCGGGGGCACCCATGCCGCCAACGGCGTCAGAGCCAACAACAAAAAAGGCATCCCTTGCCCTGATCCAGTTGTCGGCACCGGGTTCATCCCAACTGACGGCGCGGCCCATATCATTCACATAAATTACCAGTATCTCAGCCGACTGTTCCGGTGATTTCAAATAGGCGATCCCGTCACGCACCTGACTAAACCACAGCGGCGCGGGGTAACCCGCCAGATGCACCTGCGCCTTGGGGCCCTGATGTTCCAGAATGATCATCTGGCAATAGTGACCGGCGGCCTCTTCTGTCAGGGCCACCGGATCAGGTACATTCAACGCAGCGCTGTCTTCTTTGCAACCTGCCAGCAGGGCAAGGGGCAGTAATAGGGTAAGGATCAGTTTCATGGTTCGATCTTTCGAAATGCCAGCCACGCCGCAAACAGTGCAAACACCGGCCATAGCAACAGTGACGTCAATTGACCGACCAGACCAGACACACCGCCCGCCGCCGAAATGCCCGATGCCAGGTCCGACACCGTTTCGGCGGACATATTGATCAGGCGAAACGCATCCGCAGGGTTGGCGACCAACAGCCACGGAAAGATGCTTTTGGTGAACGTGCCGCCACCATCCGCAACCAACGCCCCCAGAAGGCCCAGATCATACAGAACCACACAGATCAGCCAGATAAGGATCACAATCCCGGATGCGACACCGGTCTGGCGCACCTTTGCCGACACGATGTAACCAACACCAAGAAAGGCCGCCCCAAGGGCCAGCGAAGTTACAAACAGCTTGGCCAGCGGCATGAACGACAAATCCCCCGCACCGTAACGTGCAATGGTAAGACCCGCAGTCAACAGCAACCCGACCGCAACGGCAAAGGACAAAACGGCAAAGTGGGCAAGGAACTTACCAATCAAGATCTCGCCGCGCGACAACGGATAAGTCAGACTTAGCGCCAGCGTTCCACGCTCGGCCTCGCCCGCGATGGCATCAAACGACAACAGCAGACCGATCAGCGGGATCAGGTAAACCGACAGGGTGGTGATTGATGTCACCGCAACCATCAACGGATCAACCCCCAGACTGCCAGTTGGCGCGCCCCCGGCAAGGGTCAGCACAACACTAAACAGCGCCATAAGAATAACAGAGGTTGCAACCCACATATTGCGCCGGGCAATCAGCAGTTCAAGCTGGGCAACATAAAATATAGACATCATTCACCCCCCTGGTTGGTGCCGCTGTAATGGCGGTATAATTCTTCCAGACTGGCCGGGTTTACGTCGATATCTTTGATCACTTCGCCCAGTGCGGTCACTTTTCCAAGGGTCGCGATCTTGTCGTCTTGCCGGCATGTCAGTGAAAAAGAACAACCATTCATCCGCGCACCCCCCAGCTGTGCGGCAACGCGATCAACATCTTTTTGCATGGTAGTTACGTTGACCCGAATAGGCAGGCTGGCCTGTTCACGCAGATTAACAAGGGCGTCATTGGCAACCAATTTGCCCTTACTCATAATCGCAATGCGGTCTGTGCGGGTTTCCAGTTCGGTCAGTGCATGGGATGACAATAAAACGGCCGCCCCCCCGTCCGCCAGTTCCTGCACGATATCATAAAATTCATGACGCAGGATCGGGTCAAGCCCGCTGGTGGGTTCGTCCAGCAATGCCAGTTTTGGCTTGCCTAGTAACGCCTGTGCCAGCCCAATCCTTTGGCGCATGCCCTTGGAATAGGTGCGGATTTTTCGATCCGCCGCATCCGTCAAACCAACCCGGTCCAGCAAGTCATCCACCGCATTCATTGATGCCGATTTCAGGCGTGCAAAATGGCGCAACTGTTCACGCCCACTAAGGGCACCGTGAAAGGCCACGCTTTCCGGCAGAAACCCGATTGAGCCACGAGCAGAGCGTGATCCGGGGGCAGACCCCAGAACCCTGATCGACCCGCTTGAGACAGGTGTCAGCCCAAGGATCATCCGCATCAGCGTAGTTTTACCAGCCCCATTGTGGCCCAGCAACGCAATGCGTTCACCGGGCGCAACTGTCAGGTTTACACCGCAAACAGTTTCCAGCGGCCCATAGCGTTTGCCCACATTATTAATTTGTAACGTCGTCATTGAATTTCTTTCCATATCGGAATATCGGGGCGCACCGGATGCATCAACGGGGCGCGGTCTATTACACCGCCGGGCAACGTGGCGGGAAACGCAGATTGCGACCAGCGGATCAACTGAACGGCGGGCGAGCCAAGCAGCAATTTAGCCGCCGGTTGGGTCCACAGGACATGGTCCATAATGTCGTTCGGGCGGTAAACAGAATCTGCAATGCCGTTACCATCCAGATCATACGCCCCGTGGTCTGACCAGTAATTCCCCAATCCCCCCGCGCTCCAATCAACCCATTTCGAACCAACGTATTTAACCTGTGTGCGGTTGGCGATAAAGGCATTTCCGGCAATTTCATTTTTCTCGGAACCCGCCGTAAAATGGATGCCGATATTGCAGCCTTCAAAAGAATTTCCCTGAAAGTTGTTCTTATGGGCGTTGTAGATAAACACGCATTTATCGCCGACCTGCTCAATTCTGTTGCCGCTGATCAGACTTTTGTTGGTGTAATTCATCATAATGCCGTGGTCGCGGTCACCGCGTGACAGGTTGCCTTCGATACGGACATTATCGGAATACATAATCGCAAACCCAAGGTGATTGCCGGTTGAGATATTACCCGACACCACGCTGTTGTTGGCATACATATAATGCACCGCAAATCGCAGGTCGCGAAAGCGGTTGCCAGAAAATTCGTTATTCTTTGAGGTGTTCACAAACACCCCGTCACGGCCCCAGCGCACATCATTGCCGATCACCCGTGTGCCGGGCGCGTTCCAGACATAGACGCCATTACCGCGGTCATTCATCCGGCGATCCTGTCGCCCCTGAATGATATTGTTACTGATCAACGCGCCCTGCGGCCCGTGAACATCAATGCCCACCAGATTGCCCAGCACCCTGTTGTGATCAATCACCGCATCATGGGCAAGTTTGGTCAGTTTAATACCGGCATCCAGCCCGTCACCGCCCGACCCAGAGCCAATAACCGTCAGCCCGCGCAGGGTGACATTGGGGGCGTTCACCGTAATTACTGATCCGATTTCAAGGCCGTCAATCGTTGTGTCGTCACCAAGCAGCGTCAGCGGCACATCAATTTCAAATGTCCCAAAATAAGTTGTGTTGGACAGGCGAAGGACATCCCCCGCCTGTGCAATTTTCAATGCCTGAGCAAGCGCGCCGTCAGTTGCCGGCACAACACGTTCCACCGCCCCGGCCAAAGCCGGGAACAGCAGAAGTATCAGCAAGAACAGACGGCGCAACATTATCATTTCCTTATGCAGGCTCAACCAGCATACGACCGCGCATTTCCATGTGCAGCGCGTGGCAGAACCACTGGCAATAGAACCAGTGAACACCGGGGCGGCCCGCAGTGAATGTAATGGATGCTGTGGCCTGTGGCCCTACTTCCATACACACATTGTGGTTACCCAGTGTGAAGCCGTGTGTCAGGTCGTCCACATCATCGATGTTGGTCACGTAAACTGTAACCTCATCACCCTGCTTCACGCGGAATTCTTCCATCGAAAAGTTAGGGGCCGACGAATACATGTAAACCCGAACCTTGTTGCCGTCACGGATGACTTCACTGTCTTCTTCCAGATTAATGCCATCAGCCGCAGCCTGTGCGCGCGCGTCGTCCCACATTGGGTTGTCGCGGCTCCAGATTGCATCTGGTGTCACCTTGGAGCGGTGAACAATGATACAGTCGTGCGGTTCAGCAAATGTCGGGCTGTCATGGACAACTTCCGGCACTGAACCACTGATGTCGATCAACTGTTCGCTTTCAGGCTTCAAAGGACCAACGTTCAGATAACGGTCTTTTGAAAACTTATTCAGCGATACCAGCCACTGACCATCGGCCTCTTTGGTTTCACCCATGGATGTGTGGTTGTGACCCGGCTGATACATCACGTCGGTCTTTGTAACGATCGGATCAACCTCTTCACCGGCGTACAGACGAACAGCCTTGTCGATGTCCCATTTCACCATCTGACTGTCGAGGAACAGGGTTGTATAGGCCATGCCCTTACCGTCAAACGCGGTGTGAAGTGGGCCAAGACCCAGCTCAGGTTCCGCAACGATACACGAACGCGGATCAGCACCGTTAAATACGGCTTCCAGTTTGTCGTACTGGATCACAGAAACTGTTGGTGACAGTTTACCGTTGATCATGACGTACTTGCCGTCTGGGGAAGAATTCACACCATGCGGGCTGTTCGGGATTGGGATGTAAACGGTCAGATCAGACCCCTTACGCCCGTCCAGAACTTTCACGCCATTGTAGACCTCATATTTACCGGCAGCGACGGCTGCTTCGATGCGCGCGATATTGAATACCACCGCATGGTCCATTTCGGCTTCCATCATGCCGACAAGTTCTGTCGCACCTTCCGAGTTATAGCTGGAAGAAACGGCATATTTACCCTGATAGTCACAATCAACGTTATCAAGGTTACCAGACACGATGATCTGCCAGGAAATATCCATGGTGTCGCCGTCAATGGCAGTAAAGATGGAAACGTAGTTTTCCACGTCATCCATGTTTGTGCCGTCATTGATCAGCGGCACACGGTGCTCACCGTTCGCAAACACATAACCAGTGCGCGGGAACTTTTGCGGACGCAGACCGTGGATATCCGATGCATTCGGAATTTCGATCATCTTGTCGCATTTCATGAACTTACAATCGACGCGGGCAACACGGGTGTTGGCCTTGTCGTTCATGAACAAATAGCGGCCGTCATATGTGCCATCTGTAAAGGACATGTGTGGGTGGTGAAGGTCACCGTTGTCGTAGGTTTTCATGCCTGAATTTGCCAGAAACTCTTTGGTTTCGGGCATCAGGTTTTCATTCATGATCTTCAGGGATTCGTTCGTGCTGCCCCAGCCGGTTGCAGAACAACGGTTGAACACAGGCACACGCATCAGTTCACGCATGGAAGGCACGCCTAAAATGCGCAGCTCGCCTGCCTGACCTGATGACCAAAAGCCATAATATTCGTCCAGTTCACCTGGGGCCACTTCGTTTTTGCCAGACGCTGCTGCCGGTGTTGCCAACAGCGTTCCGCCACCAGCGGCTGCAAGTGCACCAGCAATTGCTGCACCCTTCACCGGGCCAGTCAGAACAGCGCGACGCGATATTCCTTTTTCAGTTTCGATGTCATCAGACATATCAGCTCTCCTTGGTTGCTTTGATATTTGGATGGTTAGTTAAGTGGCTAAGGGCATCGCCGGAATGGGCAGTGCTTTTGGCCACTTTCGCTCGTCGTTTTGCAGTCTTTATGCAAACGGGGCATTTGGTGTCGTCCTGATAAAGAACCTGACAATGCAGGCAGGACAGGCATTCATTCGGGTTAATTTCACCGGTTGGGTGGATCGCCTGAACGAAACATTCATTGGCGCAGGTCTGGCACGGGCTGCCGCATTCTTTGTAACGCTTTAGCCAGTCAAACATCCGCAGCCGACCGGGGATCGCCAGCGCCGCGCCCAACGGGCACAGATAGCGACAGTAGAACCGTTCAATAAACAGGCCCGCCCCCAGCATTGCAGCAGCAAACAGCACATAGGGCCAGCTGCGCACAAATTTCAGGATGATCGATGTCTTGAAAGGTTCAATTTCGGCAAAGTGTTCAGCCAGCGGGATTGACACCAGTGACAGGCCAAACAGCCCCAGAAATATCATATATTTCAGCGGCCAAAGGCGTTCATGCAGACCCCAGGGCAGTGTCCATTGTGGAAATTTAAAGAACCGTGCAATTTGATTTGAAATTTCCTGCAAGGCACCGAACGGGCACAGCCAGCCACAAAATCCGCCACGCCCCCAAAACAGCAGCGATACAGCCACCGACACCCACAGGATAAACACCAATGGGTCCATCAGAAAGGCGTCCCAGCTAAAGCCACTGGTCATCGATGCGCCAAGCGCCATCAGGTTCACGATCGACAATTGCGCATTCTGGTGCCAGCCCAAAAATCCAAGCGTCAGAACCAGAAACCCCATGCGGAACCAATAGAAAACCCGCGCATTTTTGGTGGCCTGAACCTGAAAGAAAAACACGCCGGTCAGAACCGTAAGCATCGCCACTAAGATGCCAATTTCAACCTTCTTACTTTTCCAGATACGCTGCCACAGGGCGGCACGCGCGGCTGCGTCTTCCTCAGATTCAATAACCGCATCAGGAACGGCAGGCGCAAGTGCGGTCAGGTATTGTTCAGGGATATTATAGCCCAGATCAAACGTCAGGAATGTCTTTTCAACCGGCCCGACAACACGCTGTGACAGCAGCTGAATACGCCACGGCTTGGTGGGGTCAAATTCCGCATCCGCAGGGATTTTGAATATATCCAGTTCTTTGAACACCGGTGCGCCACTGGCCGCCAGTTCACCCAATCGGCGCTGATTACGGTCATGGAAACGTACCGAAATATCGCCCTGAATTAGCTGGATACGGTCAAAAATACCGCCCCGCACATAACCTGACCCTTTGTAGGAATACGTCCCGCGCCCCATCAGCAGGATCGCCTGTTCGCCGTCTTCCAGCCAATCAACCAGATTGCCATATTCGGCCCCGCCCATCAGGCTGCGGCCAATGCTGGGGGCAGACACAAGTGCGGTGTGCATATCGATATAGGTATCGTCAGGTTCGCCGGGTTCCGCGTGTTTCAAAACCCGATCATCGCCGGTTTCTTCAAACGCGGTGTTGATCTGACCAACATCCAGTGTCATCCGCCGAACCGTGCCGTCGCCCGACATGGTCGCCCAGTCGTTTATACTGGTTTCGTCCATATTCAGAATATGGGTTGGGCCGGCATTTGCCGCGTCATTGTTCAGGCCACCAAGACCAAGCGCGCGCGCCACTTTGATAGAAGAGCGCACAATTGAATCGTCAATAATCATGATGGTAACGGTCGCACCTGAAATAATATTCAGATCATGGCCAGACCCGCCCGCCGCGGCCTCTGCCACAATATCAAGGCCTGAATAGCTTTCGGTCAGGGCCTTAATCTTGCGATCAGGAATGCCGATCAAAACAATAGGTTCTGAGTGTTCTACCAATTCAGCCCGCAACAATTTAGCGTCTGCGTCAATGGCCACCATGACGTGAATCGGTTTGCCGGAATACCCGGTGGTGCTGACAAAATCAGAAGTAATATAGGCGTGCCCCATTACGGTGCCGCCCTTCATCACCGGCACGGCGGGGATGTTGTCCAGCATCGGGCCATAAGCGGTGGCGCCCGGAATAAATTCGCTTGCGGGGATTTCATTCAGGAATTTTTGCAGGACTGGCTGAGACTGTGCCTGCGCATTGCCCGCAAACACCAAAAGGGCGATCTGCAAGGCAGCAAAAAAACGAATGATGGAAAAAAACCGATTGTTGGCTATTGCGTTCAAACCCATGGGAAACCCCATGAATTTGTGGCTATCATAACCGGTTCATTGATAGCCAAAGTGGTGGTAATTGTCATGATTTTTTCTTTGCTCGCAGTTGGGGGGCCCCGGCTTTGGAACCAATAGTTTTCAGGTCGCACAGGTTGATTGATCTGGTTTTCAGGGAAAGAAATATTGCCAAGCCCGGCAACAAGCGCCCAACTGGTTTCCGGCGTCCAAAGCACCACGGTGTCGCCAATGGATACCAGACAAATCAAACATTGTTCGCAGTCGGGTTCTTGCCCGCCATCCCCTTGATCAACCTGCGCCAGATAGGTTTCACCATTGCTGCATATTTCGACCCAGATGGAAGAGCCGTCGGCACCATGCCCGGCCATAGTTGCAGTGGATTGCCCCAGAAACAAAACCACAGACAGAAACGCAAACACCAGACGCCGCACATCAATGCGCGGGCGGTCCGGGTGTCTTTGCTGATTTTCCTGCGGGTACGATTTCATCAGGTTTCTATTCAATAATGGCGTCAGTTTGACAACCTGTAAGGAGGCATTCAGGCGGATACTTTGACTTCAATCAAGTAGGAGCAAATGTTGTATGAACAGTTCTGCGGTCTTTTGACACACCTCTTTAAAACAACAATAAATAAATTGCTCGTCAAGGACAGGACATCAAATAGGATAATTAGATATTAGCTTACGACTAATCGGCAGGTAATAAAACCGGGCCTGACTTGGCAAAGCCCAGCCCCACGTCCTGCCCGGTTTCAAACGGGCTTTCAACGTTTTCAGAAACGGCAAAAACCAGCCCAAATTCGGCCTCAACCGTATATTCCATGTGATTTCCCACATAGGTTGATTTTGCGATTCGCGCGGCCAGCATTCCTTTGCCCGCCTTGGCCGCCAAATCAATGCGCCCGGGGCGAACAGCCACCAGTGCAGGACCTGTACTTAGATCGCGCGCATCCAGTGAATGCTTTAAACTGCCTATTGAGATTTCGGCGATCCCTGCCGAAACACTGTCAATCACACAGGGGATCAGGTTTGCTTCACCAATAAAATCGGCCACAAAACGATCCGCCGGGGCTTCGTACAGGTCACGGGGTGTGCCTTCTTGTGCGATGGACGCATTTCGCATGACGATAATGCGGTCTGACACTGCCAGCGCCTCTTCCTGATCGTGGGTCACATAAACAACCGTCAGACCAAGGTTTTGCTGAATATCGCGAATATCCTGTCGCACCTGTCGGCGCAGTTTGGCATCCAGATTGGAAAGTGGTTCGTCAAACAGCAAAACTTGGGGTTCCAGCACCAGCGCACGCGCCACCGCAACCCGTTGTTGTTGCCCACCCGACAATTCACTTGGCAGGCGGTTGTCATAGCCTTTAAGACCCACCAGATCCAAACCGGCCAGTGCGCGGTCGCGGGTTTCTTCCTTATCAAAGCCTGAATATTTCAAACCATAGGAAACATTTTCCAGAACGCTCATATGCGGAAACAGGGCGTAGGACTGAAACACCATTGAAACGTCGCGGTCCGTGGCAGGCAGGCTGCTGACATCATTGTCACCAATGAAAATCTTACCCTTGGTGGCCATTTCCAGCCCGGCAATCATCCGTAAAGTTGTGGTTTTTCCGCAGCCCGAAGGGCCAAGCAACGTCACCAGTTTGCCGGGCTCAATTTCCAGTGAAATATCATCCACGGCGGTTACGGTTTTACCATATATCTTGGTAACATTTTTGAAAGAGACCGAGGCCGCCTTGGTATTTTTTAACATTTGAGCCATGTCGCCCCCTTAATGTGCCGTCGCGCCGACGCCTTGGCGGCGTCCGATCTGCGTGCGTCCGACCAAGAATTGTAACAAACCAACAGCCGCCAGCATCACAATGATCAGCGTCGTGGAATAGGCAATCGCCAGCCCGTAGTCATTATTTTCAACCCGCCCGATAATGTAAGCCGTGGCCATGTTGTGTTCTGCGCTGACCAAAAAGATCACCGCCGAAATCGCAGTCATTGCCCGCACAAAGCTGTAAACCAAAGCTGCAAGAATGGCCGGCCTTAGCAACGGCATTATCACCCGGCGGAAGGTTTGCCAGCTATTTGCGCCAAGGGTCAGGGATGCTTCATCAAGGCTTTTATCCAGCTGACTCATCGAAGCAATCCCGGCCCGCACGCCAACCGGCATGTTGCGGAAGATAAAGCTGACAACAAGGATGATGCCGGTGCCCGTCAGTTCAATCGGCGGCACGTTGAAGGCCAGAATATAGCTCACACCAATAACCGTTCCCGGAATAGCAAAGCTGAGCATTGTACCAAATTCAAACGCGTTTTTGCCGGCGAATGTCTGGCGTGTCAAAAGATAGGCCGTCACCAGACCAAGGGCCGCCGTAAGTGGTGCAGCCGCGATCGCGATTTTCATTGTTGTCCAGAAACTGTCCCATGCCGCCCCGGTCCAGCGAATTGCACCGTCAACAAAGCTGAAATCAAACGCGGTGATGTAATGCTTGAACGTCAGAGTATTGTTCACGCCCCACAGATCAACGAAAGAGCCATAAACGATCATCCCGTAAATCACGATGGTGAACAGCGCCCAAAAACCAGCGATCCCGTAAACCGGGTAGGCAAGGCGGCGTGGCATCATCGGGTGCACACCGGAATCGCCTTTGCCCGACACAGACGTGTAGGATTTATTGCCCAGCCAAAAACGCTGTGCGTAAAATGCGCCCAAGGTAAAGGTCAGCAGCACAATCGCCAGAACCGCAGCGCGCCCCTGGTCATACTGCGCGCCCACAATGGCAAAGAAAATATCAGTGGAAAGCACATCATAATTGCCGCCCAACACCAGCGGGTTGCCAAAATCGGCCATGCTTTCGATGAAGCCCAGCAGGAAAGCGTTTGCCAGCCCCGGGCGC
>DAOURA010000068.1 GCA_030625325.1 Marinosulfonomonas sp. | reverse complement strand
AATAGGGGCCGGGGCGTGTGCTTTGGGGTGCAAAAACTATGCTTCGCTATATAATTCGCCGACTTCTGGTCGCGATCCCGACACTTCTTATCCTGATCGTTATTTGTTTTTTCCTGATGCAGACAGCACCGGGCGGACCGTTCACGTCTGAACGCCCACTGCCACCGCAGGTTTTGGCAAATATTCAGGCGAAATACGGGCTGGATCAGTCGATCTGGGCGCAAATGTGGAGCTACCTAAAGGGTATCGTTCTGCATCTCGATTTTGGCCCCAGCTATCAATACAAAGATCGCTCGGTTAACGATATTATCACTCAGGGCTTTCCGATCACCCTGACCTATGGCTCGATCTCGTTTCTGGTGGCGGTCATTATCGGTGTTGGGCTGGGTGTACTGGCCGCTATCCGCCATAATACATGGGTTGATTATATTGCAGTGGGGGCCACGTTTACCGCCCAGTCACTGCCGAACTTTGTTATGGCCCCGATCCTGATCATCGTCTTTACATGGCAACTGGGCTGGCTGCCGGGGGGCGGCTGGAATGGCGGGCAATGGCAATATCTGGTGATGCCGGTGATTGCGCTGTCGACATCGTTTTTTGCCTCAATCGCGCGGATAACGCGCTCTTCCATGCTGGAAGTGATGAATTCCAATTTCATTCGCACCGCCAAGGCCAAAGGCTTGCCCACCAGCGCCATCATCTGGCGCCATGCAATGAAGCCCACCCTGATGCCGGTTGTGTCCTATCTGGGCCCTGCGTTTGTTGCCATGATTACCGGTTCCGTGGTGATCGACATCTATTTTTCCACCGGTGGTATCGGGCGCAGCTTTGTAAATTCTGCGCTGAACCGGGACTATTCGGTGATGCTGGGGCTGACCATTTTGTATGGCAGCCTGACAATTATTTTTAACCTTGTGATCGACGTGGTTTACGCTTGGCTTGATCCAAAGATCAGATACTAGGGGGCGGGAATATGATTTCGAAAACCGAACAGGTTGACCGCATCGCCGAAAAGCTGGTTGAGGCCGAGACCATCAAGGGGCGATCCCTTTGGAACGATGCCATGCATCGATTTTTGCGAAACAAAGCCGCGGTCGGGGCGTTGACGATCATTGGGCTTGTATTGCTTTTCGCCATCGTCGGGCCGTTCTTTGCCGAATGGTCGAATGAAGAAATCGACTGGAACCGCATGGGTGACATTGCCGGGGAAGGCAGGCCATCCATTGAAAATGGCCATTATTTCGGGCTGGACCCGCTGGGGCGTGATTTGTATGCGCGCACCATTCAGGCCACGCTGACGTCAATTATGGTTGGGGTAATCGGGGCCATGACGGCGGTGATTATCGGCACGCTTTATGGTGCTGTGTCCGGGTTTATTGGTGGCTGGGTTGATAACCTGATGATGCGGGCTGTTGATATCCTGATCGCGGTGCCGTTCATGTTTATTATCATCCTGCTTCTGGTGATATTTGAACGATCTTTGTTCATGCTGTTTATCGGCATCGGTATTGTCGGCTGGCTGGACATGAGCCGTATTGTGCGCGGGCAAACCCTGTCATTGAAAAACCGTGAATTTATAGAAGCCGCACAGGCCGCTGGTGTTGGCTGGTTCACCATTGTGATCCGCCATATCCTGCCCAACCTTATGGGGATCGTGGTGGTCTATGCCACGCTGCTGGTGCCAATGATGATCATGACCGAAAGCTTCATTTCGTTTCTGGGGCTGGGGGTGCAGGAACCCAACACATCCCTTGGCGCGCTGATATCAGAAGGGGCCGGAACCATCCTTTATGGCACGCTCTGGCATTTGGCAGTGCCGTTGTTCTTCTTTCTGATCCTCATCATCAGCCTGTTTTTCATAGGCGACGGCCTGCGCGACGCGCTCGACCCAAAGGACCACTGATATGGCACTGTTAGATGTAAAAAACCTGTCGGTCACCTTTGCCACCCCCGATGGTCCGGTTGAGGCGGTAAAAGGTGTGAGTTTCCACATTGAGCCGGGCGAATGCCTTGGCATTGTGGGGGAAAGTGGTTCAGGCAAAAGCCAGACGTTTATGGCGGCTATGGGCCTGCTGGCGGACAATGGTACAACCGGTGGTTCGGTTGATTTTGACGGCCATGATTTGTTGCACCTGACCCCGGCTGAACATAACCAGATCCGCGGTGATGAGATCACCATGATCTTTCAGGACCCGTTAACGGCCCTGACACCGCACATGCGGATCGGTGAGCAGATGCAAGAGGTTTTGCGCCTGCATAAGGGCCTGACCGGTGCCAAGGCGATGGAGCAATGCCTGCACTGGTTGGACAGGGTGCAAATCCCAGAGGCAAAGCGCCGCCTGTATCAGTTCCCCCATGAATTATCCGGCGGTATGCGCCAGCGTGTTATGATCGCGATGGCCATGCTGTGCAGCCCGCGCCTGTTGGTGGCGGATGAACCGACAACGGCGCTGGATGTGACCGTGCAGGCCGAAATACTTGACCTGATGGTTGGCTTGCAAAAAGAAGAAGGCACAGCCATTGCCCTGATCACCCACGATATGGGCGTTGTGGCCCGGATGTGCGACCGAATTCAGGTCATGCGGCTGGGTGAATTTGTGGAAGAGGGCACGGCAAACGATATTTTCCATTCGCCCAAGCACGAATACACAAAAATGCTGCTGGACGCGATGCCGCGCCTCGATCAGCCCAATAAATCCAAGCCAATCAAGGCCATCCCCGCCGACAGCAAAACTGTACTGAGTGTGGGTAACCTTAAGGTGCATTTCCCGATCCGCCTGGACCAGGGCCTGTTTGGAAAAACTGTGCCACTTAAGGCGGTGGATGGCGTCAGCTTTGACCTAAAAGAGGGTGAAACCCTTGGTATTGTTGGTGAAAGCGGCTGTGGTAAATCCACACTGGCGCGGGCTGTTTTGCAACTGATCCCGCCCAGCATGGGGTCTGTTTCCTGGTTGGGTAACCCGCTGACCGGGCTGAAACGCTCTGCACTGATCCCGTACCGCAAGGATTTGCAGATCGTGTTTCAGGATCCACTGGCCAGCCTGAACCCGCGCATGACAATTGCCGCCTCAATTGCGGAACCCCTGCGCGTTTTTCAACCCGGCCTGACCAGTAAACAGCGCAAAATGGTTGTGGCTGAAATGATGGAAAAGGTCGATCTGGATCAAAGGATGATCAACCGCTACCCACATGAATTATCCGGTGGGCAGAACCAGCGCGTCGGCATCGCCCGCGCCATGATCAACAAGCCCAAACTGATCATCTGCGATGAAGCGGTATCAGCACTGGATGTATCCATTCAGGCGCAGGTGGTGGACCTGCTGAAAGACCTGCAAAGCGAATTTGGCCTGTCGATGATCTTTATTAGCCATGACCTGTCGGTGGTGCGCGAAATATCACATCGCATTTTGGTGCTGTATCTGGGCCGCGCGGTGGAACTGGCTGATCGCGATAAAATATATGGGGACGCGCGTCACCCCTATACTAAATCACTAATTTCCGCAGTTCCAATCCCGGACCCTTTGGTTGAGCGCACCCGTAGCCGGATCAAACTGCCGGGTGAATTACCTTCACCGCTTGCGCCCGGTGCGGCCCTGCGCTTCTTGCCCTCAAAACTGGCTGCGGGGCAACGCGACCATGTCCCGGCCCTGTATGAAATTGATCCGGGGCATTTCGTTGCAGAACATGACCCGATTGAAGACCTGCTGGCCGGATAAGCCTTATGACGCACCAATTCGAATTGGCTTAAATATCCCCGCCGGAGGCATAATTTTTCGCGCGAAAAATTAGATTTCTGGCCTCCGGCGGGGATATTTCCAAACAGAAGAAATAGTTGGGCAGAACCACCGGCGATGGACCTTTTGGGTGCATCGGGCTAGTGACGCCTATGGTGTTGGCATTTAAAAATTTGGCGGAACTAACCGCACACGGGTTTGATGCCCTGATTGATGTACGCTCCCCGGCTGAATACCAGGAAGATCATATTCCCGGCGCCATCAATCTACCTGCCCTGAGTAATGAAGAACGCGCCCGCGTCGGCACGATTTACACCCAGCAATCCGCCTTTTTGGCCAAAAAGGTTGGGGCGGCGATGGTTGCACGCAATGTTGCGGACCATCTTGATGGTCCACTGGCCGAATATGGCGGCGGCTGGCGTCCGCTGGTTTATTGCTGGCGTGGTGGGCAGCGCTCCGGCTCTTTTGCGAC
The DNA here is from genome assembly GCA_030625325.1 of Marinosulfonomonas sp. Taxonomy (GTDB): domain Bacteria; phylum Pseudomonadota; class Alphaproteobacteria; order Rhodobacterales; family Rhodobacteraceae; genus NVTR01. Next base: position 6,574 of record DAOURA010000068.1, on the reverse strand, counting down.
GATTCTAAAACAAATCGGCTGGCGTGCCGAGGTGATCGAAGGTGGGTATCGAACTTATCGCCGTCTGGTCAGCCACGCGATGTATGACGATGATCTGGGCCGAAGGCTTGTGGTGTTGGAGGGCAATACCGGTACTGCAAAAACTGATTTGCTGCATCTTCTGGCCACACGGGGGCAGCAGGTTGTTGATCTTGAAGGGTTGGCGGCACATCGTGGTTCGGTTTTTGGGTGGGTTGCACGGCCGCAGCCGTCACAAAAATCTTTTGAGGGGGCGTTGGCAAATGCCTTTGCAGTTACAGATCATCATCGCCCGGTGATTGTTGAGGCTGAATCAAGCAAGATTGGCAAGCTTCTGATCCCCCCTGCGGTCTGGAAGGCAATGAAATCCGCCCCCAGAATCCGGGTAACAGCCCCCCTGAATGAACGGGCAAAGTACCTGACACGGGCCTATGGCGACATTGCTGATGACCGGGAAGGGTTGATTGACACCCTGTCTGCCCTGATCCGCCATCAGGGGCATGAACGGGTCGAACACTGGCAGGGGTTGGTTCAAAGCGGTGATTTGGTCAGCCTGGCGTCGGAACTGATGGAACTTCATTATGACCCCAGCTATGCCCGCTCACGTGGTGTGCGCATTACGCCGGTGATTGGTGAAGTGGTATCGGATGATTTAACCCCCGATGGTCTGGTTAAGTCTGCGGATCAATTGGTGGGCTTGCTTCAGGGGATATCAGATCAGGTTTAGGCCTGCCGGGTCATCCGTGCAGTTCCCGATCACCTTGGCATCACACCCCAGATCATCCAGATCATGTAAGGTTTTGGCCACCTGTTCAGGGGCAACTGCGGCCAGCAGACCACCGGCGGTTTGTGGATCAAACAGCAAGTTTGCCTTTGGCTCATCCGGTGCAAAGTGATCCGGCAACAGCGCACGGTTTTCGCGGTACAGGGATGAACGAACCCCGATTTCGGACAGTTCAACTGCCCCGTTCAAAACTGGAACCGCATTCAGGTTCAGGGTAATTCCCACCCCGGATGCCCGGGCAATCTCTGCCAGATGCCCGGCCAGTCCAAACCCGGTTATATCTGTCATTGCATGTGCGCCGGCCAGTGCTTGCGAAACATCGCCCTGGGGCTGCGCCATGCTATTTAATGCCGCCACGACCCATGCGCCATGGGCCTTTTGCACCATTTCGCCGGCCATGATTACACCTGTGCCAATGGGTTTGGTCAGGATCAGCTGATCACCGGGCTTTGCGCCGCCCTTGCCAACTGGTGCCTGATCGCAAAGCCCAGTCAGGGTGAAGCCAATGGTCAGTTCACTGCCCATTGAACTGTGGCCGCCAACAATGGCCGCCCCTTGGCCGGAAAACACCTGCCCGGCGGCATCCATGATTTCGCCAAGCCAGGTTTCCTGTAACTCTGGTGACAGGCGTGGCAGGGTGATATTGGCCAGTGCTGATTGCGGCTTGGCGCCCATGGCCCATATGTCGCCCAGGGCGTGGATGGCGGCAATTCGCGCCATCAGGTGGGGGTCATTGATAAAGGCGCGCAGGTGGTCGGTTGTGATCACCTGAAAGCTGCCAGCCGGACCTTTCAGGATGGCGGCATCGTCACCGGGGCCTGACAGGATGTCATCACGATTTGGGGGCGTTATGGCAGACAACGTATTGCTTAGGGCGACACTGCTAACCTTGGCGCCACAGCCGCCACACAGGGGGGCATCGCCCTGTGCCTCGGCCACACCAAGGGCCACCGGGGTCGGGTTTTTAGGTAAAGACATTGGTTCGAGGTCATGAAATTGCTTCATAAATTTAATATCAATACCATTCTTCAACCGCCACAGGGCGGTGCCGTGCGCCCGCATTCCCCACTTATCGGCAAAGGCAGATTTGCCGCCCATTGAGATCAGCTTTAGATAATCGGCCTGTGGTCGAAAGTCCTGCATGTCACTACCCGACAGGGCGGCGCGCAGGTTTGCGAATAATACCGGTGCTTCACGTACCGCGAAAACCCCCGCCTTGGGGCGCGGCGCGTGGGACAGGTGGGCGCAATCCCCGGCGGCGAACACATTGGAAACATTGGTTGATTTCAAGGTGGCACCGACGTTGATAAAGCCGTCATTCAGTTCCAGCCTGCTATTTCCCAGCCAGCTATGGGCCCGCGTCCCGGCGGCCCCAACCACAAAGCTGGTCGCAATTTTCTGGCCGCCATCCAGCAGAATTTGATCTTTGCTGACCCTGGTAATTGAAACGTTTTCCAAAACACTGATCCCGGCCAGTGCCAGGCGCTTTCGAAAGAAACGCAAATGCGAATTTCGCATATTTGGCAATATGTTGGCGCGATCTATTAAGGTAATAGGCGGGCTTGTGTTGCCATCTGAGTGCAGGGCGTGGGCCATGGCCATGGCCAGTTCAACCCCGGCGATACCACCGCCGATTACGGCCGCGTTTGCCGGTTGCTGACCGGCGATGCAGGTGGTTCGAAAATTGGCCCAAAGGGCGGAAAACCGGTCCAGCGGTTTGGCGGGAACGGCGTGGTCGCTGAACCCCGGCAATTCCGGCATGGCCGAGGTGATGCCAATGTCAATTGACGCCACATGATAGGGCACCACGCGCCCGCCGCTAACGGTGACCGTTTGGGCGTCTGTGTCGATATGGTCTGCCATCCCCCGGATCATGCGAACCCCGGCAAAGCGCGCCAGTTTCACCAGATCAATATCCAGTTGATCCCGGCTGTAATGCCCGGCAACAAAGCCCGGCAACATCCCCGAATAGGGGGCCGTTGGGTGGGGGTTGATCACTGTCACCCGAACACCCGGCAGTGGGTTCATCCCCCACATCCGCAGGATCAGCGCGTGGGTGTGACCACCGCCGATCAGCACCAGTTCACGGGTCAGGGGGATATGACTTTGCATCGGTTTTCCGTCGTTGTTTGGCTATTCAATAGGGCTGCAATTGCGAAAACGTAAGGGGCCTGCCGCCAAATCATGCGGATTTGATGTCGCAGTTTACTGGACGCTGATAATCTGGCGCTTTAACAGTTTGGGATGGGTGAAAAAAACAAAACCATTGCACGGAAACTATTCATGGCCGGTGTGGCGGCTGCCGGTCCGGGGCAGGCGGTGCTGCGTTCACTGAATGATCGCCCGATTTTGGACTGCACCGGGCGTATTTATTGCATTGCCGTTGGCAAGGCGGCACTGGGCATGGCGCGCGCGGCAATCAGCCGGCTGGCCCCGGATGAAACGCTGGTGGTGACTAATTATGAAAACGACGCCCCCCTTGCAGGGGCGCAGGTCATGCTGGCCGGTCATCCGGTACCTGATGAAAACGGCATTGTGGCGGGGTGTGCGGTTGAAAAGATGTTGGCCGTCGCCGGTGAAAATGACCATGTTCTGGTGCTGATCAGTGGTGGCGGATCGGCGCTGTTGCCTGCGCCACTGCCGGGTTTGGGCCTGAATGATAAGGCTGCGGTGAACCGGCTGTTGCTGGGTGCGGGTCTGGACATTACGGCGATGAACCTTGTGCGCCAGCAGCTTTCGCGCCTGAAAGGTGGCGGGTTTCTGCGTCTGGCCAACCCGGCCCCTGTTACGGCGTTGATCCTGTCTGATGTGGTGGGTGATGATTTGGCGGTGGTGGCCAGCGGGCCAACCGTGGCCCCGATTGGTGGCCCGTTGCAGGCCCGTAAACTGTTGAATGACGCCGGTCTGTGGGATCAACTGCCAGCGGCGGTACGCACTGTTCTTTCAGGCACGCAAAAGGCAGCCCGGCCTATCAACAGGGCCGCCGAGAACAGGCTGATTGGATCAAACGGGCAAAGCGTGGCGGCTATGGCTGCACTGGCCCCGGGTGCAACTGTTCACCCCGCGCCATTGGTCGGGGATGTGGGGGAAGCTGCGCGCATAATCTGTGACTGCGCCGCCCCCGGCACCTATCTGTTCGGCGGTGAAACCACGGTGCATTTGAAAGGCAGCGGCCTTGGCGGGCGCAATCAGGAACTTGCCCTGCGGGTCGCCCTGATGGCCGAAAAACTGGGCTGGCAGGACGACTGGTTGTTCCTGTCGGGGGGAACCGACGGGCGCGATGGCCCCACGGACGCCGCCGGTGGTTTGGTCAACAATTCCACCCTGACCCGGATGCGTGCAGCAGGGGTTGACCCCCTTGATGCCTTGGCGCGAAATGACAGTTATCATGCCCTAAGGTCGGCGGGGGATTTGTTGATCACCGGCGCGACGGGCACCAATGTTGCCGATTTACAGGTGCTGATCCGCGGCTAAGCAGGTCGCGCGCTGGCGCTTTGATGTCGTCAGTGGCGCTTGCGCATGGCCGGTTACCGGGCCAATCTGATTGCAAAGCCGGGACGCACCCGGTGCAAGAAACTGAACAAAACGCATTTCAACCCGGAGTAACCCGATGAAAACCCAAGCCAGAGTCGTTGTAATCGGGGGCGGTGTCGTTGGCTGTTCTGTTCTGTATCACCTGACAAAAATGGGCTGGAACGATGTGATGCTGATCGAACGGTCGGAACTGACATCGGGTTCTACATGGCATGCGGCGGGCGGGTTTCATACGCTGAATTCAGACACCAACATGGCCGCCCTGCAGGGCTATACCATCCGCCTTTATAAGGAACTCGAAGAAATAACCGACCTGTCGTGTGGTCTGCACCATGTGGGTGGGGTGACCCTTGCCACCAATCAGGACCGTCTTGATTATTTGACAGCCGAGCGGGCCAAGCACCGCTATATGGGGCTGGACACCCGAATTATCAGCCCGGAAGAAATTCACGAAATATCCCCGATCACCAATGTGGATGACGTTGTTGGCGGGCTTTATGACCCGCTTGACGGCCATCTTGACCCGTCGGGCACCACCCACGCCTATGCCAAGGCGGCCCAAATGGGCGGCGCTGAAATTGTGCTGCGCAACCGGGTGCTGGAACTGAACCCGGTTGGGGGCGGTTGGGATGTGGTGACGGAACAGGGCACCGTTCACTGCGAACATGTGGTCAACGCCGGTGGCCTTTGGGCGCGCGAAGTTGGCGCCATGGCCGGTATTTACCTGCCCCTGCACGCGATGGAACATCAATATTTCATCACCGATGATATCCCCGAGGTGGTCAACCACCACGCCGAAATGCCCCATGTGATTGATCCGGGCGGTGAAACCTATCTGCGTCAGGAAGGGCAGGGGCTGGTCATTGGGATTTACGAACAAAAGGCGGTGCCATGGGCGGTAAACGGCACCAGTTGGGATTTTGGCCATGAATTGCTGAACGATGATCTGGACCGGGTCGCAGAACCGCTTGAGGCATCGTTTCAACGTTATCCGTGCCTTGGGCGCGCCGCGATTAAGCGCACGATCAACGGCCCCTTTACCTTTGCCCCTGACGGCAACCCGCTGGTCGGGCCAATTCCGGGCAAGCCGGGCATGTGGTCGGCCTGCGCTGTTATGGCTGGGTTTTCCCAAGGGGGCGGCGTGGGCAAGGCCCTTGCAGAATGGATGGTTGAGGGAGAGCCCGAAACAGATATTTTCGCGATGGATGTGGCGCGTTTTGGTGACTGGACCGGGCCAAACTGGACCCGCCTGAAAGTAACCGAAAACTATCAGCGGCGGTTTTCCATTGGCTATCCAAACGAAGAACTGCCCGTTGGCCGCCCTCTGGACACCACCCCGGCCTATGGCATCTGGGATGCGCAAAATGCGGTGTTTGGTCAGGGATACGGGGTTGAGCATGTCAATTATTTCGCCCCCAAGGGCGAAGCGCGCTTTGAAACACCGTCATTTCGACGTTCAAACGCCCATGATGTTGTTGGCGATGAATGCCGGGCAGTGCGAAGCGCTGTTGGCATTAACGAAATCCATAATTTCGGCAAATACCTGATCGAAGGACCCGAGGCGGTGAACTGGCTGGGCCGTATTATGGCCGGCAGGATGCCGGATGTAGGACGCATGTCGCTGACGCCGATGCTGTCACCGCGGGGCAAAATTATCGGTGATTTCACTATGATGCGGCTGGGCGAAACCCGTGTTCAGTTAACGGCCAGCTACGCCGCGCAGGCGTTTCACATGCGCTGGTTCCTGCAACACCAGGCAGATGGTGTGTCGATCCGTAACATCAGCAAAGAACGTATCGGTTTTCAGATCGCCGGGCCAAATGCGCGCGCGGTTCTGGCGGCGGCAACGGGTGCGGATGTGTCTGGCGCTGCGCTTCCATTTCTAAGCGTGCAGGATTTAGCCATCGGCCATATCCCGGTCACGGTGGCGCGGGTCAGTTACACCGGTGATCTGGGCTATGAAATTTATTGCAACCGCGACCACCAGATCGCGCTTTATCAGGCCCTTGCGTCGGCCGGCGCTGATCACGGCATGCGCCCGTTTGGCATGCGCGCGATGATGTCGCTACGTCTGGAAAAATCGTTCGGCGCGTGGATGCGCGAATATCGCCCCGATTATACCTGCGCTGAAACCGGGCTGGACCGGTTCATTTCATGGAAAAAGAACGACTTTATTGGGCGTTCTGTTGCGGCCCTTGAAAAAGAAACGCCCCCCAAACGCCGCCTGACAACCTTTAT
>DAOURA010000100.1 GCA_030625325.1 Marinosulfonomonas sp. | reverse complement strand
TGGGCCGGAATGCCAAAATCAGCGGCGCGCTGGACGATCTTTTTGGCCACTTCGAAACGCACATCCGGGTCTTCGGAAATTCCGGTATCGTCGTTGGAAATTGCCACCACGGGGACGTTGTATTTTTTGACCAGCGGCAGGATTACTTCAAGGCGGTCTTCTTCGCCAGTGACGGAATTCAGCAAGGGCCGCCCCTCGGCCAGTTCAAGGCCCCGCTCAAGTGCGCCGGGAACTGAGCTGTCGATACAAAGCGGAACATCCACCAGCCCCTGAACCAGTTCCACCACTTTGCCCATCAGCGGTGGTTCGGTTTCATTGGGGTTCGGGTTGGAATTATAAACAACGCCCGCATTGATATCCAACACCATCGCGCCACAGGCGACCTGTTCCAGTGCGTCCCGTTCCACGGTGGAAAAATCGCCGGCTTCCAGTTCTGCGGCCAGTTTTTTGCGCCCTGTGGGATTGATGCGTTCACCAATCACACAAAACGGTTCATCAAATCCGATCACAACGGTTTTGGTTTTGGATTCTAGGACTGTACGGGTCATGTGGTGTTTTCCTTGTCGCGATCAGGCTGCGTTTGCGGGGCGGGTGTTTTTGCCGCCGTTGTTGATTGCCCATGTGGCGTTGGTTTTGATCCCGCCAAGTGGGAAGAAATGGACCTGTTTCACGTTGAATTCCGGGTTTGCGGCCCTGTGGGCGGCCAGTTCTGAAATGATTTCAGTCGGCTCATAGGGAAGAATCAGTTTTGTGACATCCATGGCGCGTTTTTGCAGAACTTTCAGCGAAGGTCCAACCCCACAGGCAATGGCAAACCTGATCAGGGTTTGCAGCTTGGCCGGACCGGCAATGCCAATGTGAACCGGCAGGTTAATACCGGCATCACCCAAGGCGTTCACCCATGAAATGACGGGCTTTGCGTCAAAGCAAAACTGGGTCGCAAGGGCGATTTTTGCGTCTGTGCGGTTGGAAAAATCCTGTTTCCAGCGCAACGCCTGCATCACACCCTTGTCTGATCCATCAGGGTCAATGTCACGATTGCCTTCAGGGTGGCCCGCCATATGCAGATGCCCAAAACCGGCCTTGTCAAACAGGCCCGTTTCCAGCAAATCCATCGAACTTTCAAATTCACCAAGGGGGTTTTGCGGGCTTCCTGCAAGGATCAGGCCCTGATTAACGTCTGCTTGCCCCTGATAGCGCGCAATCCAGTCGGCCAGTGTTGCGCGGTCTTTGATGATGCGGGCCGGAAAATGGGGCATGACGTCAAAGCCTTCGCCCTTAAGGCGGCGGGCGGTTGCAATCATGTCTTCGATCGGGGTGCCATCGATATGGGCGATGTAAACCCGTGTTCCCTTGGGCAAAAGTGCGCGAAAGTCGTTCACCTTTTCGGCGGTGCGGGGCATGATTTCTATCGAATAGCCTGCAAGAAAAGCTTGGACATCCGGGTTGGAAGGCGTCCGGGTGGCGTTGTTTTTCTTGCTAAATGGTAAAAGCGCCATAGTTTATTCCCATATATATCAGGCCTCAGGCCCATCCATCATTGTCGATCAGGGTTTTTATTCTGTCCTGATCATATTCCACTTCCAAAAGTCGGGCCTGGGCCTGTGCGACATCTGCATCACTGCCAGCGGCATCAACCGGGAAAGGATCGGCTTTGCGCCATTGGGCAAGGTAGGCGTCGCTGCCCGCCGCGCCGGTTTTCATGGCGGCGCGGTCAATCGCCTGTTCAAAGCGTTCGGGCAACTGAACTTTTGCAGCACGCCGCCCCTTGCCGATGATGACCTGCGCCGGAATATCGCGCCAGTAAACAATAGTGACATCAGGCATGGGGTTTCCTTTTGTTGTTATTCATCTTTTACGCTTAGGTGGTTGGCGAACATGCCGGTTTTCGACATGCACGGGCCCACAAACGACCCGGCCACTGGGACCTAACGGTTTGACAGGTGATTTGCCACGGCGCAGGACATGATAAATCTTCAACTTTGTTATGAGTCGTCTGTGACCTATCTGTTGGCTTGCTCTTGTTGGTTTGCCTGCTAGTGTGGCCCTAACCACGAATTTGGAGGGCGGACAAATGGCGCCCAAGCGTCGCAATGGTGCGGGCGCGTTTTTGAACCCGATTGAACAGCCTGCGCCCATATATCCTGACCCGGCGGAGCTGTATGCTGCGCTGGACCTTGGCACGAACAGTTGTCGGATGCTGGTGGCACAACCACGGGGCAACCAGTTTCATGTTGTTGACAGCTTTTCCAAGTCAGTGCAACTTGGGCTGGGGCTGGAGGCATCAGGGCGGCTGTCACATTCTTCTATGGAGCGTACTGTTCAGGCCCTTCGGATATGCAAGAAAAAGCTGCAACATCATAAGGTTCGCCGTATGCGTCTGGTGGCGACCGAGGCCTGCCGGCGCGCCGATAATGCCGGTGATTTTATCCGCTATGTCAGGCGTGAAACCGGTCTGTCCCTAAGCATAATAGAGCCAGAAGAAGAGGCCCGTCTGGCGGTGATTTCCTGTGCGTCACTGGTGTCTACCAAAACGGAACAGTTGCTGGTGGTTGATATTGGGGGGGGCTCGACCGAACTGGTCTGGATTGATTTGTCAAACGTGCCCCAGATTGACCGCGCAAAGGCAATTATGCGCCTGCATACGGGGTTTAAGCCCGGTGACAGCCCGTTTCCCCACGCCAAGGTGGTTGACTGGATATCGGTGCCCCTTGGGGTGGCGACCTTGCGTGATCAGTTTAACGATGTGGAAGATGACGCCGGGCGTTTTGCGTTGATGAGTTGGTTTTTCGAGGAAAACCTGTCCAGCTTTTCGCCTTATAATTCGGTTCAGGAAAAAGAGGGCTTTCAAATTATCGGCACCTCGGGAACCGTGACAACAGTGGCTGCGTCCCATTTGGGTTTGCGCCGATATGAACGCAATAAGGTTGATGGCCTGCGTATGACAACCGAACAGGTGGATAAGGTGATCCTGAATTATCTGAGCCTTGGGCCAGAGGGACGGCGTAGTGACCCGCGCATCGGGCGGGACCGCCATGCGCTAATCATGTCGGGGGCGGCCATTTTGCAGGCCCTGTTGCGGGTTTGGCCCACGGACCGTTTGTCTGTGGCTGACCGGGGGCTGCGCGAGGGACTGTTATATGCGCAGATGAGTGCCGACGGGGTTCTGGAAGACGGGCCATATTAGGCTTTCCCCAAAGTTGGGTGATTGCGGTTGGCGTCACAGTTGGATATTTGAAAACAGAAGAAGACAGGGGGATTTGCCCTTTGTCCAAGGAATGGCGCTGAGATGGCAAAAAAGACAAGTGGGCGAGGTGCGCGCGATTTGCGGGTTAAGGTTAAGTCGGCCCGTGGGCGCAAGCTTAGTTCAACCCTGTGGCTGGAACGCCAGTTGAATGACCCATATGTGAAAAAGGCAACCGCCGAAGGGTATCGCGGGCGCGCTGCGTTTAAAATTCGGGAACTGGATGACAGGTTCCGCTTTTTGGTGCCGGGGGCGCGGGTTGTTGACCTGGGCTGTGCGCCGGGGGGCTGGTGTCAGGTGGCGGTGCCACGGGTTAATGCGCTGGGGGAAAAGAAAGGTAAATCCATCGGTCGGGTTCTGGGGATTGATCTGCAGGATGTTGAGCCGATTGCAGGAACCGAGATCCATAAACTGGATTTCATGGAAGACGACGCGGATGATAAGGTCAAGGCGTGGTTGGGGGGCAAGGCCGATGTGGTGATGTCGGATATGGCGGCCTCGGCTTCTGGCCACAAACAGACCGACCATTTACGTATTATTGCCCTGTGTGAAGCGGCCGCTTATTTTGCCTTTGATGTTCTGGATGACGGGGGCACATTTGTCGCCAAGGTTCTGGCCGGGGGCGCCGAGGGCGAATTGCAAAAGCTGTTAAAGCTGCGATTTGAAAAGGTTATGAATATAAAACCACCTGCAAGCCGGTCGGATTCGTCGGAAAAATTTGTGGTGGCGACGGGTTTCAAGGGCAAGGATTTCGCCGTCTGAGGGATGGTGTAACCTTTTAGGCGCCCAGTTGCTGTTCGCGGGGCACTGTTTTGGCCGGTGTGAGTTTCAGCGCCTTAACAACCCGGCCTGCGGTAACAGACGATGCTTCCAGGCAGTTGGTCATCGAAACACCCTGCAAATAGTTCCCGGTCAGAAATAAACCCGGAACCCTTTGATTGGTCGTTTCAATCACCTGGCGGCGCGCGTCATGGCCCAGGGTATAGCTGGGCAAACCGCGGGGCCATCTGTGGCAATGTGACAGGACCGGTTCGCCCCGAATGCCAAGCAGATCCGAAAGTTCCCGATGCACCATGTTTACCAGTTCGGTTTCGGGCATATTTGCCAGTTCCGGGTTTCGCGCCCCGCCAACATAGCAGGATATTGAAACATGGTCCGAAGGGGCGCGCCCGCTGAACATTGTTGAACAGAACTGCGCCCCGGAAATTACCTGATCCTTGGCTTTGACGCTTAGAAAACCAAGGCCATCAAGTTGATGATCCACCTGATCTTTGTGGTAGCCAAAGTAAACCACGCCAATGGCAGGGGCGGCGATATCACCAGTTGCGGCGGCGGTTTCGGGGGCAAGATCACCCAGCAGGGCGGACGCCACATGGGGTTGCACCGCCAGAACCACGGCCCGGCTGTTAATGGTGCCGGAATTGGCGGTTTCGATTTTGAAACCGGCGGATGTGCGGGTGATTTTTGTGACTGTAACGCCGGTATTGATCCGGTCAGCCAAAAGGCTGGTCAACCTTTGGGGCAGGGTGGCAATGCCATCGTCCCAGGACAGCAACATGCGGCCCGGTTCACTACCGCGTTTGGCGGCCAGAATGCCCCGTGTGATAGAGCCAAAACGTTTTTCAAGCTCAACCAGTTTTGGAAAAGAACCGTTTATAGACAATGACTTGGAATCGCCCATAAAGATACCTGCGGCCATCGGGTCAATGACCTTATCCGCAAAACCAACGCCAAAACGGCGGGTTGCAAACTGATGAATGGTTTCTTCATTGTCGTTGGATTTGGTCGGGCGAAAAAGTTCTGTTGCGATTGACAGCCGGTCCCGTATTGACAGGTAGCCTGAGGTAAAAAAGCCTAGTGGGTGGGTGGAAATACCGTGAAGGCCCCGGTCGTCGCGCAGATAGCGTTTACGAACGTTTTCACCCAGTTCCTGGGTCGTTTGCCCCAGTTTCAGGTGATCGATACGTTTCATTGCGTTGGGAAAGGCGGCGTTCAGGGTGGTTGGCCCCAGTTCCATCAGAAATTTGTCAAAGCGCAGGGATTTTGCGTTGCCACCGGTGGTGACCTGGCGTTCCAGTACCTGCACGTCCAGCCCGTTTTCGGCCAGTTCCTGTGCGCAGGACAGGCCGGATATTCCGCCGCCTATGACAACAACGTCGTGGGTCATTTGGCGTCGCCTTTGCCTGCGCCACCGCCCAGATTGCGGGCAAAAGCCGGCGGGCCAGCGTCACCAAATTTTCGTTTGGCAAGCAGGGTCAGGTCATCGGATGTGACTTCGCTTCGGCCTTCGGCGCGCACGTAATCTTCGGCGCGTCGCCGTACCATGCGGCGGACAAATCCGGGAATGCGGGCGATATGTGTTTCTGCGTCCTTGGACCATTTCATTGCCCCAGCCACCGGGCCGATCGGGTCAATGATGGCACCGCCCTGTGGTTCGTAGTTGCACAGGAAGTCTTCGCCCATCATGTTGCCGTCGCGGGCCAGTGGGCGCGCCCGACAACCACCGCACAGTTTTTGGAATTCGCAGGCACCACAGCGCCCTTCCAGTTTTGGTGCGCGCAGCTCATTTAGGACCGGCGCGGTTTCCCAGATTTCGGAAAATGATTTTTCGCGAACCGAGCCAACAGAATTTTCCATGTAAGGGCAGGGGGTTACGTTGCCATTTGGGGTTATCCGGGCATAGCGGGTTGCGGCAATACAGCCCCCCGCATCATAACCGTGCGCCGATGTGATGGGCCAGTTTGGGTCCATTTCCATGGCGATGCGTTTAAAGTGCGGCGCGCATTTCGCGCGCACCATCAGTTTTTTCTCGCTACGTGCTGCCTCGGCGACGCGACGCAGGACGGCTTCGTATTTTTCGGGGGAAATGTCGGAGTATTTTTCGCCACGGCCCGTGCAGACCATGAAAAATACGTTCAGCACCATTGCACCGGCGTTGCGCGCAAACGTGACCATATCGTCAATTTCATCCGCGGTTTCATCTGTGGCGGAAAAGTGGATCTGAAACGGCATACCCGCCGCCACGCAGGCATCAATTGACGCCATTGTTTTGATCCACGCCCCTTTGCGACCGCGAAAGGCGTCATGCCAGTCAGGATCAAGGGAATCGACCGACAGGCCAACCCCGGCAACCCCGGCATTTTTCAGCTTTTCGATACGTTCGGGTGTCAGCAACAGACCGTTTGAGCCAACCACAACCATCAACCCTTTTGATGTTGCATGGCGGGCCAGTTCTTCGATGTCTTTGCGCAGCAACGGTTCGCCGCCGGTCAAAACGACCATGGCTTCGGGGCCGATTTGTGCAATTTCACCCAGAACCTTTTTCAGTTCCTCAGTGCTTAGTTCATCGCGCGATCCTTCTTTCAGCACCTTGGCATCAAGATATCAGTGTTCGCACGACAGGTTGAAGCGTTCCGTCAGTTTCAGTGCAAACAGATAGGGGGCTTGGGCGAGGGAAGTCATTGTATTTTATTCTCAGAGGTCCTTGTTAAGGTGTAGCCCCCGTTGTGGTCAACCGGGCACATGTTTTTGCGGGATGCGGTAAATCCCGCCTCGGCGCTGTCACCTTCAATTACGGTTGCCCCTTGGGACTGCGCGTAATCTTCGATGCTGGTGCGCACTTGTTCGCGAAAGGCCTCTGGCACCCGTTGCAGGCGGGCCAGAGGGGCGGCGCGCCATGTCATTTGCGGCCCGTCATTGGCGCGCGGTTTGATGTCGTCCATGAAGGGTTCAATGTGGTCGGGCAAAACGGTAGCACTGGCGTCACGCCGGGCCGATTTTTCGGCGCGCAAGCCAATGTTTTCACGCACCGATTCATCTTGGATGCTGTCGGCCATGGCGCGGGCCTCGGGCGACCATTCAAGGCGTTCAAATGTTTGCTGGGACGCGGTGTCACTGTCTGATCCATCGCCGCCCGGCATCATTGCTTTCATCACGTCTTCGACAAATCGGGTGGTGATAAATGTGTGGCCCTCGGCCTGAGCCTGACGGATCACGGAAGTGCGGGCAATGCCGCGCACAAAATCCGGTGCGCGGTTGATCATTTCACTGGCCTCATCCGACCACATGATGGTTTCTTCGGCCACAACGTCCATTGGCGGCAGAAATTCAGTTTGCCCGATCCAAACGTGGCAGGGCACCATGCGCAGCAGGTTTTCGGTGTTGCCACCAATGTCCAGTTCATCGTCGGCGTGAACGCCGGTTTTACCAACCACCAGCAAGCTTGCGTTGTGTTTTTCAATATATTTTCGCAGCGCCTGGTAGGGCTTGCCAGCCACCAGTTCAGTAACAATTTCAACGCCTTCTTCGTCGGCGACGTTTTGTGCGACGTTCAGGTGGGCCTGATAAATCTTGGCGATGCCTTCGTCGATCAGTTCTTCGTGCAGCTCTTCCTGCTCTTTGAAACGGAAAACCTTGCCAGCCTCTTCGTCCAGAACGGTCGAGATTTTGTTAAACGCAACATAATGGTAAAACGGATCATA
>DAOURA010000010.1 GCA_030625325.1 Marinosulfonomonas sp. | reverse complement strand
CACAACCGGGCTGACCCGTCCGGTCATCACCTTGGCCACCAGATAAGACACCCCAAACAGTGCCGCCGTCCCCATCATCGCCAGATGGCCGGTGGATATTTCACGAAAACCGGGGCGCAGGATCACCATGGCCCCCAGCAGGGCCGCCACCACCGCCAGTATGCGGCGCGCCGCCAGTTTTTCCCCCAAAAACAGCGCCGCCCCGATGGTCACATAAACCGGCGACATATATCCCATCGCCGTAACTTCGGCGATCGGTATCTGGGTCATTGCGTAAAACCACAAGATCACCGCAACCGTATGTGCCACCCCACGCAGCGCAAACAATTTCAGGTCGCTGCGGTTCAGATGCGCGCGCAAAATTGGCCGGATCATCGGGATCAGAAACACCAGCCCCAGAAAATACCGCAAAAACGCCGATTGGGCTGCCGGCAGCCCCCCACCCAGATGTTTAACAATGGCAATAACCGCAACAAACGTCGCCCCGGTTAAAAGCATGTATAACATCCCGGCAACGGGGCGATCAGGGCTGTTGGTCATGGGCGCAACCAATCCCAATTCCCGCGCCGTGACAAGCGCGAAATACGGTGCTTACAACTGTTCCATTACCTCGTCCGAGGCTTCGAAATTCGATGTCACGCGCTGTACATCGTCGTCGTCTTCCAGCGCATCAATTAGTTTCATCAGCTTTTGCATGCCTTCAAGATCCATCTCGGTGGTCATGTTGGGTTTCCAGATCAGCTTGGTCGATGTGGTTTCGCCCAGTTCTTTTTCAAGCGCGGTTGAAACGTCATTCAGGTCCGTATCGGTGCAATAAATCGTGTGCCCGTCTTCTGAGCTTTCAACATCATCGGCGCCAGCTTCAAGGGCGGCCATCATGACGGTGTCGGCGTCGCCAACTTCGGCGGGATAGGTGACTTCGCCAGTGCGTTCAAACATGAAAGAGACCGACCCGGTTTCCCCCAGATTGCCGCCGTTTTTGGTAAAGGTGGAGCGCACGGTCGACGCGGTGCGGTTGCGGTTGTCTGTCATTGCCTCGACAATCACCGCAACGCCGTTTGGGCCATAGCCTTCGTAACGGATTTCTTCGAAATCGTCCCCATCCCCGGCCTCTGATTTTTTGATCGCGCGATCAATCACGTCCTTTGGAACAGACACTGATTTTGCTTCTTTGACGGCCATGCGCAGGCGCGGGTTTTTATCGGGGTCCGGGTCGCCCATTTTGGCCGCCACGGTAATTTCCTTGGACAGCTTTGAAAACAGCTTGGAGCGCACGGCGTCCTGACGCCCTTTGCGGTGCTGGATATTTGCCCATTTTGAATGGCCGGCCATAAGCGTTCTCCGTCGGTTTGTGTTGCCCGGTCTCTATAGGACAGGGCCACCCTGTGCTGCAACCCGCGACAGCGTTGCAATTCATTGGCTAATCCGCTTGTGTTGGCCACAACAAAGGGGCCCCACATGACCACTGATCAAATTATTCTGTTTTGCCTGTTCGGCGCCGTGTTCGGTATGCTGTTATGGGGGCGGTTTCGTTATGACCTTGTGGCGTTTAGCGCGCTGATGGCGGGTGTTGTGTTGGGGGTTGTTCCCACCAAGGCGGCATTTTCCGGGTTTGGCCACCCGGCCACACTGGTGGTGGCACTGGTGCTGGTGGTGTCGGCGGGGCTGGTGCGCTCGGGGGCCGTGTTTTTGATCACCCGAACGTTGGTGGATTCAACCCGCTCGCTTGCCGGGCATATCACCCTGATGGGGGCAATCGGCGGGGTTTTATCGGCGTTTATGAACAACGTTGCGGCGCTGGCCCTGTTAATGCCGGTGGACATGCAGACCGCGCGCAAGGCCGGGCGGGTACCGGGGCTGTCACTGATGCCGCTGTCATTTGCCACCATTTTGGGTGGCATGGTCACAATGATCGGAACACCGCCCAATATCATCATCGCCTCAATCCGCGCTGACGAACTGGGCGAACCGTTCGGGATGTTTGATTTCGCCCCGGTGGGCGGGATCACGGCACTGGCCGGGTTGATTTTTGTGGCGCTGGTCGGCTGGCGGCTGATCCCGAACCATACAGACGGAAAACCCGCACGCGACGCGATGGATGAGTTGGCGCAATATATTGCCGAACTGACCATCCCCGAAGGGTCCGAGCATATCGGGGTGCGAATTGGCGAACTTTATGACGTGGCCGAAAAAAATGACGTGGCGATCCTGGGGTTGGTGCGTGGGGGTAAGCGGCGCTATGGCACACAGAAAAATACCGCCCTGCAAGCGGGCGACGCACTGGTGCTGGAAGCAACACCTGACGCGCTGGACGAATTTCGCGCCGCCCTGACGCTGGACTTTGCCGATCAGGCCCGACAGGACCGCCTGCGCGCCGATGGCGAAGGGCTGAACGTGATCGAAGTGGTGGTGACCGATGGGTCCCGCATTCGCGGGAAAACCGCACAGGCCATCGGGCTGTCCTGGCGGCGCAACACGGTTTTGATGGGGGTGTCGCGACAGGGAAAACGCATCACCGATCATGTGCGCCAAACCCCAATCCGGGCAGGTGACATATTATTGCTGCTGGTACCACAGGACCAAAGCAACGATGTGATTGACTGGCTCGGCTGTCTGCCGCTGGCAGATCGCGGCCTTGCCGTTACCGAAAACACCAAGGTCTGGCTGGCCATCGGCCTGTTCGGGGCGGCCGTTGCAGCGGCCAGTTTCGGGTTGATCTATCTGCCGGTGGCACTGGGACTGGTGGTTGTGGCGTTCGTTCTGGCCAAGATTATCCCGGTTTCCGAAATCTATGATCACATCGAATGGCCGGTGGTGGTGTTGCTGGGGTCAATGATCCCGCTGGGCAGCGCGTTGCAAACATCCGGTGGCACCGAACTGATTGCCGGGGCCCTTGGTGATTTGACGGCAGGCATGGCGCCATGGGCCATTTTGACGGTACTGATGGTGGTGACGATGACCCTGTCAGATGTCCTTAACAACACCGCCACGACAATTGTCGCGGCCCCCGTTGGCATTCAGATGGCCCAATCCCTTGGGGTGTCACCTGATCCGTTTTTGATGGCCGTGGCCGTGGCGGCATCCTGTGCATTCCTTACCCCGATCGGCCATAAGAATAACACCCTGATCCTTGGTCCCGGTGGCTATCGGTTTGGGGATTACTGGCGAATGGGCCTGCCACTGGAAATTCTGGTGATCGTGGTGTCGATCCCGTCAATCCTGTTCTTCTGGCCGTTCTGAACCAAATTCGCCCCTGGCAGGAGTATTTGAGCAAAGAAAAAACCGGGGTTTCTTTTTCGTCTAAATATCCGCGCGCAGCGCAAATCGCCCGCAGGGCGAAAGGTTTTTGGTCACAAGGGCCAGAACACCGGGATAAGCGCCGAAGACAGCAGTCCCACCGACAGGTTCAGCGGGATGCCGATCCGCATGAAATCTGAAAACCTGTAGCCCCCCGGACCATAGACCAGCATATTGGTCTGATACCCAATTGGCGTCGCAAAAGACGCCGACGCCGCCACCATCACCGCCACCACCAGCGGGCGCGCATCAATACCCAAGGCGTCCGCAAGGCCAATTGCAATAGGCGTGACCACGACCGCCACCGCATTGTTTGACACCAGTTCCGTCAAAACCGAGGTCAGCAGATAGATCACCCAGATAATCAAAAATGGCGGCAGGTTGCCCAGATAGGGCGCCGCGCCGCCAACGATCAGACGAACCGCCCCTGATGCCTCAAGTGCGGCGCCGATTGCCAGCATCGAAAAGATCAGTGTCAGCAGGCGTCCGTCAACAAACGAAAAGGCTTCGTCCGCATCAATGCAGCGCGTAACCAGCACAATTGCAACGGCCAGTATCGCCAGAAAAAATATTGGCGCAACACCCATCGCAGCCAGAACCACAAGGCCAATCAGGGCAGCAATGGCCAGCGGCGCGTGGCTGCGCCGGTAGGCACGTTCGGACGGTTTACTGATATCAACCATGTTCATATCTGCCGACAGGCGCTGAATGTCTTCGGGGGCCCCTTCCAGTAACAGGGTGTCCCCGACCCGCACCACCAGATCGTCCAGTTGCCGCCCGATGTTCTGGTTTCGCCGGTGCACCGCCAGCGGATAAACACCATAACGCCGCCGCAACCGCAGCGCCCCCAGCGAGCGGCCGATCATTTTGCAGCCCGGTGAAATCAGCACCTCAACCGTTGATGTCTGAACTGAGCTAAGCTTATCCACCATCCGCAATTGCGGGTTTTGTTGCAGGCCCAGAACCTCGGCCATTTCGGTGCGCAAAACCACCCTGTCACCGGCGGCAGCCGTAACCCCGGCAAGGTTGCGCCGCAGCGATGCATCGCCGCGCAAAACGTCAATAAGGCGCACCCCGTCACGGCGAAACAGGTCAATTTTGGACACCTCTTGTCCGATCAGTTCACTGTCATGGGGGATCGCCACTTCGGTGAAAAACTTCATCTTTGATTTGCCCGACAGCAACGTCGCCATGCTGTCACGCTCGGGCAACAGGCGCGGGCCGATAAAGCGCAGATAAATCATCCCCCAGATTACCAGAATTATGCCTAGGGGGGTGACTTCAAATATCGAAAACGCCGCCATTCCATTGGCCCGTGCAACCCCGTCCACCAGCAGGTTGGTCGATGTGCCAATCAGGGTCATTGTTCCCCCAAGGATGGCCGCATATGACAGCGGTATCAACAGCCTGGAGGCGGAGATATTCATCTTGCGTGACAGTTGAACAAAGACCGGGATCATCACCACCACAACCGGCGTGTTGGATACAAACGCCGAGGCAATAACCACAAAGCCCATCAGTGCCCCAATGGCCAGCTTGGGCCGGGTTTGCGCGTTACGTTCGGCAATTTTCGTAAACCAGTTCAGTGCCCCGGTACGCACCAGTGCGCCCATCACAATAAACATGGCCCCAATTGTCCAGGGCGCCGGGTTTGACAGCACGTTCAGGGCGTTTTCATAGGGCAGCACCCCCAGCACCAGCATCAGCGCCACCCCCGAGATCGCCACCACCTCAGTTGGATAGGTTTCCCGAAAGAACAGAACGAACATCAGCCCAACAACGGCCAGCGCCAATAATGCCTCACCCGTGGGGCTGATGGAAAAGAGATCGATCATTTATCCACCCTGTAAAATATGGTCGTATCTTCGCCGACTGCGGGGGGCGTATCAAGCTAACTTTTACGCGCCCTTGGTTGCACCAGAAACATACCGATAAATATCAGGCCAAGGGCGGCCCATATCCAGCTTGAATAACTTTCCGACAGGATCAGCATGGCCCAGACAACCCCGAACGCCGTCACCAGATAAGATACCTGCGCTGCAAAAATGCTGCCCGCTTGGCCCACCAGCCAAACATAACCGGAATAGGCAAACACATGGATCACGGCCATTAACAGCAGCACCCAGTCTATGGTTTCCCAGGGCAGGCGCGGGTCAATCCACTGGCCACTGATCAGGGCCAGCGGGGCTGACATAACAGCCCCGATGATCGAAGCCCCCAACAAAACCTGAATAGGATCGCAATCATAGGTGCCCCATTTGGCAACGATATTGCCCTCAAGCGCGTAGAAAAGCGGCGCAACAATCGCCAGCGGAATAAAGGCGACCATTGCGGCGTCCGGCAGGGCATCTGGCCCGATTAACAGGAACACCCCGATCAAGCCCAACACCAGACCAGACAGGCGCACCCAGCTAAACCGATCCACCCCAAAGGCCAGCGCCAGCGGAAAGGCGAATATCGGCATGGTCGAAATCAAAATTGAAATAACCCCCGATGGCAAATGCCGGGCCGATTCATAAGACGTGAAATTGGGGATCAGCGTGCCAACAAAGGCAATAATCAGATACAGGCGCACCTGCGGCCAGCCAAGGGGCAACCGTTTACCCCGTGCATAGGTTATTATCGCCATCACCAGTGCACCAATAACAAACTGCCAGAAAATCATACCGATGGGGCGATATCCCCCCGAGACCACAATCTTGGCCAGCGGCTGGGACAACCCCCAACCCGCCCCCAACAGGGCCAGTATTACAAATGGCACATAACGCGGGTTCACGGTGTTGATTGCTGTAACAGGCCGCCCTGTCGCACCATCACCACCCGGCTGGCCTTGCCGGTGCGATCATCGGTTTCGACATACAGGCCTGACAATGTTGCCTCGCCCTCGGCGGGGCTGAACCGGCCCTTTGACATACCAGTGACAAAGCGGCGCATTGGTTCAACCTTATCCATACCGATGACGGAATTATAATCGCCGCACATGCCCGCATCACTTTGAAACGCCGTGCCACCGGGCAGGATCACCCCATCCCCCGTGGGCACATGGGTGTGGGTGCCGACAACCACGCTGGCGCGCCCGTCGCAATAATGCCCCATGCCCATCTTTTCAGATGTGGCTTCGCAATGGATATCGATCAGACTGGCATTCACCAGCCCGCCCAGCGGATGACTGCGCATCACCTGATCAACGGCCGAAAACGGATCATCAAAGGCGCGCTTCATGAACACCTGCCCCAATACCTGCGCCACCAGAATTTTGCGCCCCCCCGGCACATCAAAAACCCGCGCGCCCTTACCCGGCGCGGTTTTTGCATAATTCAGCGGGCGCAGCACCCGTGGCTCGCTATCAATAAACTGCATCATGTCGCGCTGATCAAAGGCGTGATCCCCAAGGGTGACACAATCCGCCCCGGCCCCCAGCAACGCCTTGGCATGGGCCCCGGTCAGACCGATCCCGTTGCTGGCATTTTCGCCATTCACCACGACAAAATCCAAACGCCAGTCTTCACGTAACCGCGACAGACGTTCTATGATGGCGGTGCGCCCTGCGCGCCCAACCACATCCCCTAAAAAAAGTATTCTCATACCACCGGCCTATTGCGCCCAACCGGCCTTGGCAAGACCTGCCTACCGACAAAAAACCCACATTCGAATTGGTCCAAATATCCCCGCCGGAGGCAAGAAATCATTCGCGCCCGAACCAGCACACCCCCGCCTCAGTAACAATCACATCCAATGGCTGATCTGTCGGCTCAACCGGCAGGCTTTCAACCTGTTGCGCCCCATAGGCAAACCCCACGGCCAGAACCGGACCCGCCGCGCGCAGCAATTCAAGCGTGCGATCATAATACCCACCACCATAGCCCAGCCTGTGCCCCGCCAAGTCAAACGCCAGCATCGGCAAAATCACCACCTTTGGTACAACCAACTCATCAACCCGTGGAATACGCGCCCCAAAGGGGCCGTCCTGCATGTCACAGCCGTCCCGCCAGCGATGAAACTCCAACGGCCTGTGCGCACCCTGAATAACCGGCACCCCAACCGGGCCGATCAGGTCCAGCTTTTTCATCACCTCAAGGGGGTCAACTTCGGTGCGGATCGCCATATAGGCCGATATTGGCTGACCCAGATAGGGCGCAAGAAATTCCGTCAGATTGGCACAGGCGGCCTGACCAAGCCCTGACATATGGGCCACCTTTCGCCGCCCAAACGCCGCCTTGCGGGCCGCATCTTTTTGTGCGCTCAGATCGCCCATCCCTATAACAACATCATTGCGGCCAGCCCCAGAAAGGCAAAGAAACCAACCACATCCGTTACAGTTGTCACAAACGCCCCCGACGCCAGCGCCGGATCGATACCGATTTTTTCCAGCGTCACCGGCACCAAAATTCCGGCCAGCCCTGCAATCACCAGATTGACCAGCATCGCCAGCCCAATCACCACCCCCAAAACCGGGGTGCCAAACCAAATCGCACCAACGCCCCCCATCACGACCGCAAAAACCATACCGTTGACCAGACCAACCAGAACTTCGCGCCGCATCACCCGCCAGACGTTGGCGCCGGTCAAATCCCGCGTGGCAATCGCACGCACCGCCACCGTCAGGGATTGCGTGCCCGCATTGCCCCCCATCGACGCCACAATCGGCATCAACACCGCCAGCGCCACAAACTGCGTGATCAGTTCTTCAAACTGGGCAATCACCAGTGACGCCAAAATTGATGTCACCAGATTAACCGCCAACCACGGAAAACGCCGCTTGGTCGTATCAATCACCTTGTCCGACAGACTGCTTTCGCCCACCCCGGCCAGACGCAGGATATCTTCTTCGTGTTCTTCGTCCAGAACCTGCACCGCATCGTCAATGGTGATCATGCCCACAAGGCGCTGATTTTCGTCCACCACCGGCGCTGAAATCAGGTGGTACTGGTTGAAGGCATAGGCAACATCGGCCTCGTCCTCGGTGGCGTCGAAGGTGCGAAAACTGTCTTCGGTGATATCAACCAGCGGGCAACCGCGTTTGGACGACAGCAGGCGACCAAGGGTAACATAGGACACCGGCTCCATCTTTGGGTTAACCAGATGAAGGTGATAAAACTGCTCGGGCAGAACGGCTGATTTTCGCAGAAAATCAATGGCCTGACCCACATTCCAATGCTCTGGCGCCATGACGACTTCGCGCTGCATCAAACGCCCGGCGGAATATTCTGGATAGGTCAGCGCCTGTTCAACCGCGACCCTGTCAACGTCTTCCAAAACATCTAAAAGGGCAACCTGCTGGGGGACGTTCATGTCCTCAAGCAGGTCAACAACGTCGTCTGATTCCAGGTCCCTGACCGCATCGGCCAGAACCTGTGGGTGCAACGCATCGATAACTTCTTTGCGCAGGCCTTCGTCCAGCTCTGACAGAATTTCACCGTCAAATTCCCGGTCGTACAGCTGTACCAGATCGCGGCGATCGGGCCTGCTGATCTGTTCCAGAAGGTCGGCAATATCAGCCGCGTGCAGGGGTTCCATCAACAACGTCAGGCCGTCAGAATCACCGGTTTGAACCGCACCCAGAATGGCCTGAACTGTGCCCTTATCAAGCACATAAGCGTCTTCTTCACGCTCTTCCTCTGTGACGAAGTTATCACCCATGCTCGGCCCCTTTGGTTCTGCCATATTAACAAAACTGTTTCAAAGAAACAGAGCCAATAGGTGATTTACCAGACGTTTCGTGACCATTAGGATCAAAAACAACAAAGGGGCAAGATCATGCAAAGCACAAAACTGCTATTGGGCCAGACTCTGGCATTTTCAGATGACCCGTTTCAGGTGCCGGTTGATCAGGCCACCACATGGGTCCGGCGGGGCGGCGTGGCCTTGTGTGACGGAAAAATAATTGATCTTGGCGCGGCGGATGACCTGCGCACCAAATACCCGGACGCGGATGTTACTGACTATGGCGATGGCCTGATCACGGCCGGGTTTATTGATGCCCACGCCCATTATCCACAAACCGGAATTATCGCCAGTTGGGGTAAACGGCTGATCGACTGGCTGAACACTTATACCTTTCCCGAAGAAACCCGGTTCAGTGATCCGGAATATGCACGATTGATTGCTGAGTCCTATTTTGATTTGACGCTTTCCAACGGAACCACAAGCGTTTGCAGCTTTTGTACTATTCACCCCGAAAGTGTGGATGCCTTTTTTACCGGGGCACAGGCGCGTGATCTGCGGGTTATTGCCGGTAAAACCTGCATGGATCGCAATGCCCCGGATGGCCTGCGTGACACGGCGCAATCGGCCTATGACGACAGCAAGGCATTGGGCGAAAAATGGCATGGGGTGGGGCGGTTGTCCTATGCGGTTACGCCGCGGTTTTCGCCCACATCAACCCCTGAACAACTGGAAGCACTGGGTGCGCTGTGGGCGGAAAAACCCGGTTATCTTATGCAAACCCACCTGTCCGAACAGGTCGATGAAATCGAATGGGTGGCAGAACTTTTCCCGGATGCGCGCGACTATTTGGACACCTATGAAAAATTTGGCCTGCTGGGGGCGGGCGGATTGTTTGGCCATTCGATCCACCTGAAACCCCGCGAACGGGACCGCCTGAAAGAGGTGGATGCGTCCCTTATTCATTGCCCCACGTCCAACACTTTTATTGGCTCGGGTCTGTTTGACATGGCCGGGCTGATGGCGGCGGGGCACCGTATTGGGCTGGCCACCGACACCGGGGGTGGGTCGTCCTTTTCGATGCTGCGCACCATGGCTGCGGCCTATGAAGTGGGCCAGTTAAGCGGGACCGTTTTGCACCCAGCGCAATTGTACTGGTTGGCAACGGCAGGGTCCGCGCGCGCCCTGCGTATGGGGGATAAAATTGGAAATCTTGCCGTCGGGGCCGAGGCCGATCTGGTGGTGCTGGATCTGGCATCAACCCCGGCCATTGCCCAGCGTTCGGAACGCGCCAATGACTTTTGGGAAAACCTGTTTCCCACCATCATGATGGGGGACGATCGTGCGATCAAATCGGTCTGGGTTAACGGGCAAAAGCGCCCCTAGGGGGCCGGTTTGGCCAAAACCATGACCCAGTAATTTCCCGGTGCCCAGGCCAGCGCAAATTCCGTTGGGACAGATGACAGGATTGCCTGGTTATGGTCGTATGATTTTTGCCAGCCATCCAATGCCGCGGACGCCGATGTCTGGCCCATGGCAATATTTTCCATGACCGTCGTCCCGTTATACCCCTGCGCCGTCACACGATCGGCAACACTTTTGCCGTCTGAGCCGGTGTGGGAAAAGAAGTCATTGGCGGACATATCATTGGCGTGGGTCTGTGCTGCGCCCTGCAACAGGCTGTTATAGGTTAGCGGGTTCAGTGCCGGTGCCGGGTCCAGTACCGCCGCAGCGCGGTACTGGTTCACATCCATGCTGAACGCTGCGAACGGATCACTGGCAAGGCCGGTGGCATTCACAACCGGGACTGTTCCTGTTGGGGTAAGTGTCACCGCCGGGTTGCCAATACAGGCACTCAGGAAACTGGCGGCTAAAACGGCGACAATTGCATTTGGTTTCATTGCAGGGGTCCAATTGGTCGGGTTGTTTTTGTGAACATAGTCATGCCAGTCAAATAAGGAATAATTCAGGCCGCGCATTAAGGTTTTTTGCTATGGGCGGTCTCCCGCGGTTCAGCCCCCCGCCAAACGGCGCGCCAGGGTATTTTGCTGTTCCACGACCCGTGGCAAATCAATGCTGGTCAACACACCATCACGCACGATCTGGCGGCCTTCGACCAGCAGATCGCGCACCTTCATCGGCCCGGCCAGCAGAATTGCGGCCTTGTCCCAACTGCCGGCGCTGTCAATTCCTGACACGTCCCAAATGGCGATATCGGCCCGTTTTCCGGGGGCAATCTGGCCGCAGTCATCGCGCCCCAGAACCTGCGCGCCACCCCGTGTGGCGATTTCCAGGGCTTCGCGGGCGGGCATGGCATCTGCGCCGTTTTCAACACGTTGCAACAACATCGCCTGGCGTGCCTCGGCCATCAGGTTGCCGGTGTCATTTGACGCCGATCCGTCCACGCCAAGGCCAACTTTTACACCCCGGTCGCGCATTTTTCGCACCGGCGCAATGCCGGAACCAAGGCGACAATTCGAACAAGGGCAGTGGGAAACGCCTGTAGAACTACGGGCGAAAAGATCAATTTCCGAACTATCCAGTTTGACACAATGGGCGTGCCAAACATCGTCCCCGGTCCAGCCCAGATCCTGCGCGTACTGGCCGGGGCGACAGCCGAACTTTTCCAGTGAATAGGCAATGTCTTCGTCATTTTCCGCCAGATGGGTGTGCAGCATGACCCCCTTATCGCGGGCCAGAATGGCGGTGTCGCGCATCAGATCTCGGCTGACGGAAAACGGTGAACAGGGGGCCAGACCAACGCGCACCATCGCGCCGGGGTTGGGGTTGTGAAACGTATCGACCACCCGAATGCAGTCGTTCAAAATATCGCTTTCGCGTTCCACCAGACCATCGGGCGGCAAGCCGCCATCACTTTGCCCGATCGACATTGAACCGCGTGTCGCATGAAACCGCAGCCCAATGTCGCGGGCCGCATCGATGGTATCATCCAGCCGTGAACCATTTGGGTACAGGTACAAATGATCCGAACTAAGCGTGCAACCCGACAGGGCCAGTTCTGCCAACCCGACCAGCGTGGAAATACGCATTTCTTCGGGGCCGAACCGTGCCCAGATTGGGTACAGTGTCTGCAACCAGCCAAACAGCAGCGCATCCTGCCCGCCGGGCACCGCGCGGGTCAGGGTTTGAAACAAATGGTGGTGGGTGTTTATCAGGCCCGGCGTCACCACACAATTTTTGGCGTTGATCACCTTACCGCCATCACCGCCCTGCAAACCCTGCCCAACAGCAACAATCACCCCGTCTCGGATCAGGATATCACCACCGGCAATTTCGCGCCGCGCGTCATCCATTGTCAGGACGGTATGGGCATTTTTGATCAGAATTTCATTGGGCATTTCGTCACCTCACGCTTTTACGTTGCCCGGTTCGGTGTACGAAAATCAGGGTGCGACAGAACGGGGAAGGACTCGGGCCACCTGCGAACAGGTTAATCCACGCGCCCCCCGGCAGGCAAGCCTAGTCGGCAGGTGCGGTTGACAGAATTTCCAGCGCCTGCCCGTGCAATTCGGCATTGGCGGCGGCAAGCACCCGGCCACCTTCGTGGGCCGGTCCGCCCTGCCAGTCGGTGACAATACCGCCTGCGGCCTGGATCACGGCAATGGGCGCCTGAATGTCATAGGGGAACAACCCGGCCTCTGCCACGAGATCAATATTTCCGGACGCCAGCAAGGCGTAGGCGTAACAATCCATGCCGTAACGGGTTAGCATGGCCTTGGCCGACAATTGCTTGAATGCGTCACCTTCGGCCTTGGTGCCAACTTCGGGAAAGGTGGTGAACAGCACCGCGTCAGACAGGTTTTGGGTGTTGCGCACGGCAATTTGTTTTTGCTCGTTCCCGTGACGTACCTCTGCCAACCCAAAACCGCCAAAGAACCTTTCACCGATATAGGGTTGATCGATCAGCCCCATCAAAGGGCCGGTTTCATCGCGCAGGGAAATAAGCGTGCCCCATGTTGGTGTGCCGCTCATGAAACCACGGGTGCCATCGATCGGGTCCAAAACCCACGTCAGGCCCGACGTGCCGGGTGTAAACCCGTGTTCTTCGCCCTGAATGGCGTCATTTGGGCGCAGCTCTTGCAGGACATCACGAATGGCCAGTTCGGCCTCACGGTCGGCCTTTGTTACCGGGTCATAGCCCTGTGCGGCCTTGTTTTCGGTGGCCAGCCCCTGACCGCGAAAATACGACAGGGTAATACCACGCGCCGTATCGGCCGCCCTGTTGGCGACCGAAATCAGGAATTCCTGTTCATCTTTTGATATATTAGCCATGCCTGCCCGCCACCTGTTCTACCCGTTTCGGGTAGCCGTGGCGCGGGCGGCGGTCAAGGCCTGATCAGGCGACGTCCGACAGGACGCGCGCCAGGTCAAACAATCGACGACGCTGGTTTTCGGGAATCGCATAATAAGAACGAACCAGTTCCAGTGCTTCTTTGTCGGCCATGATATCAACCGGCAGGCTGGAACCCGAACTGCGCCCATCTGCTGGTGTTTCTTCGATGCCATCAAAGAAAAAGCTGACAGGCACTTCCAGTGTTTCTGAAATGTCCCACAACCGGGATGCGCTTACGCGGTTCATTCCGGTTTCGTACTTTTGTATCTGTTGAAATTTGATGCCGACTTTTTCAGCCAATTGCTGTTGGGTCATCCCAACCATCCAGCGGCGGTGTCTGATTCTTTTGCCGACATGTACATCCACAGGATGTTTCATGAGATAATTCCTTATTCCTTTAACGTGCGTTTCGGTGTCTAGGTTTCACGCTATTTTCTCAACCTGTCTTTTTAGACAGGTTTAATGGAGTTTTGGTTTATTATTACATTACAATTGCTTACATAATTTTTACGCGCGTGATTTGTACTTGAGAACAAAGTGTCAAAAATAAATTGCTCTACTTACTGGTGATTCTTTAGAACCAACTATCGCTTGGGCGGGCGAAGGGGCAAAATTTCCCCCTCTCCTGCTGGTTGTACTTATAGCAAATTTAATATGTATTTGGCAAGATCACGCGACCGCCTGAATATTTGGCGCCTGAAAAGCGCGCCGAACCAGTTCAGCCAGATCGTCACACATGGCACCCTTGGACGGGTCAGCCACGTATAGATTTATGTTCACGGATGACAGTTCAGGCAGGGCACCACCGTGCTGAATGGTTTCCGCATGGGGCGGCGCGGTGCCGTCAATCATCGCGTGGATCGCCAGATCTGCGCTGACGCTGGCCTCTATCGTGCGGGTTTGGTCGGACTCAACAGCCATTTCCCATGGAATACCTGCGCGGTTCAGTGCCCCCTGAACCCCCTGGCGAAATATGCAGCGCCGTTCAAACGCCAGCCGCAGGGGGCGTTGTTTCCACGCGCTGCCATCGGGCGCGCCGATCCAGACCAACGGCAGGGTTGTCAATGTTTCACCCCCGGCATCGCAACTGTCCTCGGTCGCCAGAATAATATCGCATTCCCCACGGGAAAATTGTTTTTTCAGGTCCCGGGTATAGGACGACACCAATTGCACCTTTACCCGTGGGTATTCGGCGTTGAACCGCTTTAAAACATTGGGGATCGCGGGATAGACAATATCATCCGGCACCCCCAGAACAATTTCGCCTTCAAACGCCTGATGCGTCAGGCGGGCATATACTTCGTCATTCAGGGCCAGCATTTTTCGCGCATAGCCCAGTAATTGTTCCCCCGACGCAGTCAGGCCAATTGATCGCGATGAACGGTCCAGCAATTGCAGCCCAAGGGATTCTTCCAACCGCTTTAACTGCATTGAAACCGCCGATTGCGTCAGGTTCAGCAAACCGGCGGCGCGCGTCACCCCCCCTGCGTCTGACACAGCAACAAAAGATCGAAGGGTGGTTAAATCCAAATTTCGCGGCATATCACAAATCCTGATGATTGGGGTAAGAAACATTCATTTTACTAATTGATCACGCTTTGCGATATACATCAAGAAATTTGAACAAACCCGCACGATACATCAGCATTCAGAAAGGATGAGATTATGACAACTCAAACATTCAACGCATTCGCAACCCCGGTTTCCCACGCATTTAAGTTTTCACTGATTTCGCTGTTTCTGCACGCAGATGCGGCCTTTCGTCAGCGCACAGCCCTGCGCGGGCTGGACACCGCAGCCCTTGACGATATCGGCCTGACACGTCGTCAGGCATTGGGCAAAGCACCACTCACAACATGGGATGCGCCTGCAAACTGGCGCATCTGATACAGTTACTGGTAATTCCGCACTAAATCTGCGCGGAAATCCTTGAAAACCGGGCCGTTCTCGCCAATATTATGCGCGAGGGCGGCCTTTTCGTTTTGGCCGCAACAAATAGATATATATCAGGAGGCAGTTACAAAATGGCTGACTATCAAACGGCCCATGCGGGCGCAGGTGTTCGCACCGCCGAATTAGACGCAGGCCTTCGCGCCCACATGAACAAGGTCTACAGCACAATGTCTGTGGGCCTGTTGCTGACCGCAGGGGTTGCCTGGGCCGTTGGCACGAATGAGGCAATGCTGTCGACCATCTTTACCGGCTACACGCGCTATATCGTGATGTTCCTGCCGTTTATCATGGTCATGGTCTTTATGGCCAAGATCGCCAAGATGTCCGCCGCTGGCGCACAATTGTTTTTCTACGCATTTTCGGCCGCTATGGGCCTGTCAATCGCGTGGATATTTGCGGTCTATACCGGGTTTTCGGTGGCGCAGACCTTTTTGATCACATCGATCGCGTTCGCGGGCCTGTCCCTGTACGGCTATACCACGAAAAAGGATATTTCCGGTTGGGGATCATTTCTGATCATGGGCGTGATTGGCCTGTTGGTGGCAATGGTCGTGAACATATTCCTGCAATCGCCTGCAATCATGTTTGCAATTTCAGCGATTGGCGTTCTGATTTTTGCCGGGCTAACCGCCTATGACACGCAGAAAATCAAAACTGATTATTTGCAGCACGCCCACGCAATGGACGAAGAATGGCTGGGTAAGTCGGCGATTATGGGGGCGTTGAACCTGTATCTTGATTTCATCAACCTGTTCATGTTCCTGCTGCACTTCCTGGGCAATCGGGAATAGACAAGCCGAAACACCACAATGCGAAAGGGCCGGCAAATTTGCCGGCCCTTTTCATTTGGTATCCGATCTTGGGACCGGCCAGTCAGTATTTACTGTGGGACGTTGTAGGACCCAAATCCGACACCGCTGTGACGGTCAGTATTTTGCGTGACCGAACAGGCGGTCAGTGACAGGATCAGGGCGATAGCGACAAGGCGCATGTGATTTCTCCGGGGTTATATCTAAACAGCGTGACACTGCCCCGCCAGCACGCCGAACTTGGGGCACAAAAGGGACCATATTCAGGCACCGGCAACCACCCGCCAAAAATGAAAAAGCCGCGCTGATCAGCGCGGCCTTTCAAACAGAATATCGGGGTAAGATTACTTAATCTTACCTTCCTTATATTCAACGTGCTTGCGCACAACCGGGTCGTACTTTTTAACAACCATTTTTTCGGTCATTGTACGTGCGTTCTTTTTGGTCACGTAAAAGTGGCCAGTGTCTGCGGTTGAATTCAGACGAATTTTGATCGTGGTTGGCTTGGCCATTGTCGTAACTCCTGCAGCGGGGCACCAAATGGTACTCGCCCGTGAAATCTGTAAGTTCTGCCTTTTAGTCTGATGGGTGCCCGAGTCAACTACAATTCCACCAAATTGGCGAAACCAGCCCATCATTTGCAAAGAACCCCGTCACCTGTGGCAAAATCAGGTAAAATATGCGCGGACGGCCTGTAAGCCGGATCTTGTCCAGGGCAGGTTGCCCTGCCCCTGGATGACCATTCATCTACGCGCACTGTTACCAGTACGCTTTAGCTGCCAACCCGGGCCTTTGGGCTAAGACGTCCCTGCGGGCGGTTTCCGTTGCCGGACCAGCCCCGCGTAAGGCCCCTATTTGGCATTGCTCCTGGTGGGGCTTGCCGTGCCGGTCCTGTTGCCAGTCCCGCGGTGCGCTTTTACCGCACCTTTTCACCGTTACCACCCGACGGGCGGCAGTTTGTTCTCTGTGGCGCTTTCCCTCGGGTTTCCCCGGCCGGGCGTTACCCGGCACCATTGCCTTATGGAGTCCGGACTTTCCTCGCGGCTTTCGCCCCGCAGCCATCCAGCCATCCGCGCGTTGTGTGATTTAGGGGCTGGCGGGCGGTTGGTCAACGGATAAGCGCATCACAGGTGGCCCGGAACCGGTATCTTAGTTTTTAACCGCGAACCGATAGGGCGCAGGGTCCCAATAACAGGCAAAACCGTCCCCATCCGGGTCTATGCCCTTGGGGTCACGCTTGGGGCCACCGGCCTTTAAAAATGCCTCTTGGGCGCGATCAGCAGAGGTATACTTGGCACAGTTGCGATCAAACCGGTTGCCGGCCAGTGCGTTAGAACGCCGGTATATTGTCTGGCCAACGGCATTGGTGGTGGACAGGGCAAATTCAACGGCGGTCGCGCCCGACCCACCGGTGCGCGTTGGCAGGGCCGTTGGCGCGATCACCTGATAGGCGTTTTTCTGGGCGGCCAGCCGCTCTGCGTCACTTTCAATTGATTCGCGCGACGAAACGGCGCCAAAGTCCTGTTCGTCCGAAATATCCGGGTTGTTCAGGTTAAGTGGCGCTGTGGCGGTTTGGGTTCCCACGGTTGTTGGCGGGGTTTCACCGCCCGGCACCACCTCATCCGAAATCTCTGCGCCCACAACGATTGGGCCGGTCCCGGCAAGCGCATCTTCGCGCTGTTGTTGATAGTTGTTATACCCGTCAAACCCAACACCGCCCCCTGAATCAGGGACCTGGGGGTCACACCCCACAAGAATAAGCGTCGAAATAACCGCAACCGCAAACCGCATCTATCTAATCCCTGAACCTGACTATCAGCCTGTTTTTACCACCATTTCGCCGGTTTGGAAACAAACCCGGCGGCGCGTTCCATCACATAGGCGGCATTCAGCAGATCGCCTTCTTCCCATGGTCGCCCGATCAGTTGCAAACCCAGTGGCAGGCCCTGTTTGTCCAGACCCGCAGGCACCGAAATGCCCGGCAAACCGGCCAGATTGACGGTGACGGTAAAGACGTCATTCAAATACATCTGAACCGGATCTGCGTCTGCCATTTCCCCCAGCCCAAAGGCCGCCGATGGGGTGGCCGGGGTCAGGATGGCGTCAATCCCTTGGGCGAAAACATCTTCGAAGTCCTTTTTAATCAAGGCCCGAACACGGCGCGCACGGTTGTAATAGGCATCATAAAACCCCGCCGACAAAACGTAGGTGCCGATCATCACCCGGCGCTTGACCTCGGGGCCAAACCCTTGGGCGCGGGTCTTTTCATACATCTCGGTAATGCCGTCGCCCTCGGCCAGTTTGGCGCGGTGGCCATAACGAACCCCGTCATAGCGCGCCAGATTGCTGGACGCCTCAGCCGGGGCAATAACGTAATAGGCCGGCAGGGCGTATTTGGTGTGGGGCAGTGAAATATCGACAATCTCGGCGCCGGCGTCACGCATCATCGCGGTGCCATCCGCCCAAAGCTTTTCAATTTCGTCGGGCATACCGTCCATGCGATATTCTTTGGGGATACCGATTTTTTTGCCTTTTATGTCACCGCTTAGCGCGGCTTCAAAGTTTGGCACCGCAATATCGGCAGAGGTGGAATCTTTTTCATCATGGCTGCACATGGCTTCCAGCATGATCGCCGCGTCGCGCACCGATTTGGTGATCGGTCCGGCCTGATCAAGGGAACTGGCGAAGGCCACAACACCCCAGCGCGAACAGCGCCCGTATGTTGGCTTTATCCCAACTATCCCTGTAAACGCGGCCGGCTGGCGGATTGACCCGCCAGTATCAGTACCCGTCGCAGCCAAACATAAATCAGCCGCGACCGCACTGGCGGAGCCACCCGATGACCCGCCCGGCGTAAGCCGGGCAGTATCATTTTCACGCCGCCACGGGCTAATCACATCGCCATAGACAGACGTTTCATTGCTGGACCCCATGGCGAATTCATCCATGTTCAGTTTGCCCAGCATCACAGAACCCGCGTCAAACAGGTTTTGGGTGACGGTGGATTCGTATTCAGGCCTGAACCCCGCCAGAATGGCCGACCCGGCCTGACTGGGCACAGCTTTGGTGCAAAACAGGTCCTTAACCCCAATCGGAATGCCGCACATCGCAGGCGCGTCGCCCGATTGAAGGCGCGCATCCGCCGCCGCGGCCTGTGCCATGGCAATTTCTGGCGTGTTATGGACAAACGCGTTCAGCACGCCAGACCCTTCAACCGCCCCCAGACAGGCGGTGGTCAGGTCCTGTGAAGTCACATCACCAGCGCGCAGTTTGTCGCGGGCGTCCGCGATGGTTAATTTATTGAGATCGCTCATTATTCCACCACCTTGGGCACGGCAAAGAAGCCTTCGCGCGCATCCGGCGCATTTGCCAGAACCTTGTCCTGAATATTGCCGTCTGTAACAACGTCCTGACGCCGCTTTAGGCGCATCGGGGTGACGGAAACCATTGGTTCCACCCCATCAACGTCCACTTCGTTCAGTTGTTCAATGAACCCCAGTATGGCGCTGAAATCCTGCGCCAATGCGGGTAGTTCACTGGTTTCAACCTTAATTCTGGCAAGCTTGGCCACGTGTGCGGCGGTTTTGGTATCAATTGACATGGGGACCTCTGGTGTACTTGGGTTGGGGTTTAGCGCCGCAGAAGGAAACCCGCAAGTATGGGGCGTTTCCAATCTGAATTTCCACGCCCCACTTATGCTTAGGTCTGGGTGGAAAAGTGGCAAGCGGCTGTTATTTCATCGGCCAACAGAGCGCCCAATCGGCCCTAGGCCCGGCGCAGGCTGCGAAATATAAACATCATGATCAGCATCAGAAAGAACAGCCCGAAAAAGTCACCGATCAGGTAGGCAAAATAGCTTGCCGTTTCACTGCCAAGGGCAAAATTGATAAGCACAGAACCAACCAAAGAGATGATCAGGCCAACAACCATAATACAGGGCCAGCATGGCATACGATCAGCCTGGGGCCTGATATCCCACCCCAATAAGTAGACTGCTTGGAAAATGCCCGGCGCCACCAAAACCGTGATTGCAATGGCGGTCAGGCGGCTTGGCTCAAACACATTCATGCCACCGACATATACGAATGCCAAAAAGATGCCGGGAAACAGGGCAATGACCGAACGCCACCCCAACAGCCATGCGGTAAGGATGCGAACCCCATGAGGCAGGAAAAGAAGGCTGGCAAAACTGGTAAAGTCCGGAATTAGTATTCTCTGAACGGGCATCACGGCTTCAAAGGTCAAAAAGATAGCGAGCAGATAAATGCCCGAAGCTATGAAAATTTCTTTTCCATAGCTGAACCAGCTTTCTTCTGGTTCACTCACGCCCCAGACCTCAGGCGTAGGGCTTGTGAACGGTGTAACAGCCCCGGCAGGCCTCATCACGGTTCGACAAATATCCTTTATTGACCAGAGATTTCAGGGCGCGGAAAAAAGTGGGTCGTGAAACATTTGTCACCAGCACATGTTCAAGCATGTGCACGGTCTCGGCGCCCTCAGAACTGGCGGCAAGCTCGCTTGCGGCGCAATAAATATCACGCTCAACAGTCGTCAAATCTTCCAGACCCATGGAATATTCCATGCCCCGCATAAGCTTTTTAAGCTCAGTTAACTTTGAAATCCGTGTCACTTTAATTTACCTACTGAATTTAATCACCTTCTATTAAACCAGACACAGGGCAGATCGCAAGAAAAAAATACACGAAATCTTAAGTCTCACATTGACACTGGCACCTGTTTCCCCGATGTTGCGCGCATTACGGCCGCTAGCGAAATATGTGTGAGTGGTGGCAGCCGACTATTTATTTGTGGATGCGTGGTGTTTTCCGACACTGTGTGTTTGCGCCTCCGGGCGGTCATTATTCGCATTATGACCACCCGGGGGTATCACCCGCAACAAAACCCCCAAGCCAAACCCCCTGTACGAAACTTTCGGTCGCTTAGCGTCTGTTCGCAAAGAAATTCTTCAATAAAACCTCGGCTTTTTGCGCCCCGATACCATCGTATATTTCGGGTACATGGTGGCTTTGGGGGTGCGAAAACACCCGTGGGCCCTGTGAAACACCACCTGACTTTTTATCAGATGCACCATAATACAGCCGTGAAATCCGGGCCTGGGATATGGCACTGGCGCACATTGGACAGGGTTCTAGCGTTACGTAAATATCGTATCCGGGCAGGCGTTCACTGCCCAAAAGGGCACATGCGGCGCGAATCACCAGGATCTCTGCATGTGCGGTTGGGTCGCAGGTCTGGCGGGTCTGATTGCCGGCGCGCGCAACAATTTCACCGTTTGGGGCGACAATCACGGCACCAACAGGCACCTCACCCCGAACGGCGGCGGCGGCGGCCTGTTCAAGGGCGGCGTCCATATGACTAACGAATGGCATGGGGTTTCATGCCTGTTGGGGGATCAATTGCCAAGTGACTTTCCCTTTGGGGCGCGCCCCTGTATGGCGGGGCCATGGAAAAAGACACCCCAAAGGGCGACCGGATCGCCAAGGTAATGTCGCGTGCAGGCCTTGCCTCGCGCCGCGAAGCCGAACGGATGATCGAAGCAGGCCGTGTTACGGTCAATGGCAAAAAAATCAGCAGCCCCGCCCTGAACGTAACAGCGGCGGATCAAATCGTGGTGGATGGCAAAGAAGTGGGCGAACCGGACGCCGCGCGCATCTGGCTATATCATAAGCCACGCGGGCTGGTCACAACCACCGCCGATGAAAAGGGGCGCGACACGGTGTTTGATGCGCTGCCTGACACCCTGCCCCGGGTGATGTCGGTCGGGCGTCTTGATCTGAATTCCGAAGGGTTGTTGTTGTTGACCAATGATGGCGAGGTCAAGCGCAAGCTGGAACTGCCATCAACCGGCTGGACCCGCAGATACCGGGTGCGCGTAAACGGGCGGCCAACGGATGAAACCCTGAACCCCTTGCGCGCGGGCATCACCCATGAAGGCGAAAGATTTCAGCCGATGGAAGTGAAATACGACCGCCAGCAGGGTGCCAACGCCTGGATCACAATTGGTATCCGCGAAGGCAAAAACCGTGAAATCCGCCGCGCGATGGAAGTGATCGGCCTAAAGGTGAACCGGCTGATCCGTATCAGTTACGGCCCCTTTCAGCTGCGCGACCTGAAACCGGGGGACGTGGAAGAGGTAAAGCAACGGGTGGTACGCGATCAGTTGGGCATGGCCCCGGCCCCAAGCCAGATACCCGTCCGCAAGCGCCAGCCAAGCCGCCGGAAATAAGCGGTTTTTCGCGATAATATGGGGAATATCCAACAGGGTTTCCCTTGTCGCCGGGTATCTGATCTGGTTTGTTCATAAGAAAAACAGGGGGCCGGATGATGGCTGATCTAATTACACTGGAAAATCTTGGTAATCTGCTGATGCTGTTCTTTTTGCAGGCGGTTCTTGGGTTCGACAACCTTTTGTATATTTCGCTGGAAAGCCAAAACGCCCCCAAGGCCCAACAAAAATCTGTGCGATTTTGGGGCATCCTGATCGCCGTCGCCCTGCGGGTGGTTTTACTGTTTGTCATGATCGGTCTGATCGACGCGATGAGCACCCCGTTTTATGTGTTCAACTTTCCCGGCATTATCGAAGGCGGCATCAATTTTGCGACCTGCGTTTTCGTGGTTGGCGGCGTGTTCATCATGTATACGGCCGTCAAGGAAATCGGGCATATGCTGTCCATTCAGGATCTGCACACCGATATGACCCCATCACGCGGAAAATCCGCCGTGGGCGTGGTGACGACGATTGTTATTATGAACCTGGTATTCAGCTTTGATTCCATCCTGTCGGCCCTTGCAATAACCGATGTGTTCCCGGTGTTGGCAATTGCCATTCTGGCGTCCGGGGTGGCGATGCTGGCGCTGGCAGACGGGGTGACGGTGTTTTTGCAAAAGAACCGCATGTACGAAGTTCTGGGCCTGTTTATTTTGCTGATCGTCGGTGTTGTTCTGCTGGGCGAGGCCGGGCCTGCCGCAGCCCACGCCATGCATGACGACAGTTTGCAGATAAAGTTGTTCGGTCATGATCTGATCCCAATGTCGAAATCGACCTTTTACTTTTCAGTGCTGGTTCTGGTGGCGGTCGAAGTTTTGCAATCGGGCTATTCGCGCAAGCTGAACGCTGAGCGGTCATCCGGGAAAAGCACTGGCTGATGCAGCAGGGTGAAAAGCGCCCTGTGCAATGTATATATGTGGTATTGTTACAAAAAATAGTTTTGCAACGGAGGCATAATTGACAGAAACAGGGTTACAAAAGCTTGCATTTGTTCTGCTGGTGGCGACTGTTTTATATGTTGCCGTGACCGGGGGGAACTGATGGCAGAACGTTTTGGCGGTGATTTCAGCCCCGAAGGGCAAGACCCCGATGATGGCCAGACCCCGGCCGACCCGTGGCATGGCAAGCGCCGTTCGCGGGCTGGCGGGCGGGTGAACCTGTTATTTATTGTGCCTTTACCACTGGCAATTCGCGCATTTATGCAGGAACCGACCGCACTGGTTTTTACACTGGCGGGTCTGGGCCTGTTGTTATTGGCCGCTTGGCTGACACGCGAAGGTATTCTGGCACAGGAAGCATATCAGGCACGCAAAATTGCCCGCCGCCCTGCCCTGCCCCGCAAAATGTTTGGGTCAGTATTGACCGGGGCGGGGTTGTTTGCGGCTGTTTATGCGTCTGGCACCGGCTGGGTGAACCCGGCGATATTTGGTGGGCTTGGGCTGATACTGCACAGTTTTTCGTTTGGCTTTGACCCGATGCACGACAAGGGCATGGAAGGGATCGATACCTTTCAACAAGACCGGGTTGCGCGCGTTGTGGGTGAGGGCGAAAAACATCTGACGGCGATGAAAGACGCGATTTTGCGCGCCGGGGACAGGGCACTGGAAAACCGGGTGGATGGCTTTGCCGACACCGCGCGCGACATGTTCAGAACGGTGGAAGAAGACCCCCGTGACCTGACAGCCGCGCGCCGCTTTATGGGGGTGTATTTACAGGGTGCGCGGGACGCGACAACCAAGTTTGCCGATCTTTATGCCCGCACCCGTGATGCCAGTGCGCGCACAGATTACGAGGCCCTGTTGAACGATCTGGAAGAAAACTTTGCCGCCCGCACCAAGACCCTTTTGTTGGATAATAAATCCGACATGACCATTGAAATTGACGTCCTGCGAGAGCGCCTTGAGCGCGAAGGCGTACGTACCCGCGACATTTGAAATAAGGAAAAACCCCATGACCGAGACAGTTCGCCAAAAGGCCGCCAGTGATCTGAAAATGCTGGAAGAAGTAACAGCCGTCCATTTGCCCGAACCCGCCACAGCACTGGTGCCATTGGCCGAGGCCGACGCACCCCTTGCCGCGGGCATCAAAAAGCGCATGGGCGAAATTGACATGGGAAACACCGGGTCAATCATCAGTTTTGGCTCGGCCGCGCAGGCCGAGTTGCAGGAAATCAGCCAATCCATGCTGGCCGATGTGCGCAACAAAGACGCCGGCCCTGCGGGGGATTCACTGCGCGAAATTGTCACCACCATCCGGGGGTTTTCGATCAGCGAACTGGACGTGCGGCGCAAGCGTTCCCTGTGGGAAAAACTGTTGGGGCGCGCAGCCCCGTTTGCCAGATTCGTGGCCCGGTTTGAAACCGTTCAGGGACAACTGGATATGGTAACTGATAATCTGCTGGCCCATGAACACACCCTGCTGAAAGACATCAAATCACTGGATGTTCTGTATGAAAAGACGCTGGAATTTTATGATGAACTGGCACTGTATATAACGGCCGGTGAAGAAAAACTGGCAGAACTGGATGGGGGCGATATTCCTGCCCTTGAAAAGGCCGTGGAAGACGCGCCAGAAGATCAGGCCGTGATGCGGGCGCAGGAATTGCGCGACCTGCGTGCTGCGCGTGATGATCTGGAACGCCGGGTGCATGATCTGAAACTGACCCGTCAGGTGACAATGCAATCCTTGCCATCAATCCGGCTGGTTCAGGAAAATGACAAATCACTGGTCACCAAGATCAATTCAACATTGGTCAATACCGTGCCCCTGTGGGAAACCCAACTGGCACAGGCCGTCACCATTCAGCGTTCAGCCGAGGCCGCAGCCGCCGTCAAAGACGCCAATGACCTGACCAATGAATTACTGACAGCCAATGCCAAGAACCTACGGCAAGCCAACCGCACGGTACGCGAAGAAATGGAACGCGGCGTGTTTGATATTGAGGCCATCAAGGTTGCCAACGCAGAACTGATTGCCACGATTGAAGACAGCCTGTCGATCGCGGACGAAGGTAAGCGCAACCGCACCGCCGCAGAAGTTGAACTGAAAAAAATGGAGGTTGAACTGAAGGATACACTGGCCTCGGCCAAGGCCCGCAAGGACGGCACCGGCGACAACGTTGGCACCTCGGTTTCGCAAAGCTGACAACAGGGTGATAACCGGGTTCACAAGCATTGCGCGCAAGGTCATTCTGGCCGCCTTTTTAACGGGGCTGGCCGGGTGTGACATTGGCACATTTCAAGGCCCGGCGTCCCCCAACCCGCCCGACATTATGGATGACGGCACCAACGGCCCGACCGCCGAAAGCCTGGCCTTGTCGCGCTATTACGGCCGGGTGCAGTCCAGCCTGCTGACCCAGGGGTTGTTACGTCAGGACGGTGGCGGGCCGGATACCCCGATCACGACCCGCAATCTGGTGGATAATTTTGTGCGCATCGCCCTGTTTGACGAATATGCATCCATTGGCGGGCGCATTGTGGCGCGCCAAACGTCCAGCCAGCTGCGCAAATGGGCCGAACCGATCCGCATGAAGGTTAAGTTTGGCGCCAGCATACCCGCCGCACAAAAGACGCTGGACCGCGGCAATATCGTGACTTACGCGGCCCGCCTGTCGCGGGTTACCAAATTGCCCATCCGTCAGGTGCGTGATGGCGCAAATTTCCATGTTTTCGTGGTGAACGAAGCCGAACGTCGCGCCCTTGCCCCGCAAATTCGTGAAATTCTGCCGGGCATTGACGAAGCCGCCCTGAAAGCCGTCATTGATATGGCGCGCTCAACCTTTTGTCTGGTGCTGGCGCTGGATCCCGGTGCAACCGGCACCTATAGTCAGGCGCTGGCAATCATTCGTGGTGAACACCCCGACCTGATGCGCCTGTCGTGCATCCACGAAGAAATTGCCCAAGGGCTGGGCCTGTCAAACGACAGCCCGGCGGCGCGACCATCGGTGTTTAACGACGACGAAGAATTCGGCCTGTTGACCAACCACGACGAACTGCTGTTGCGCATGCTGTATGACCCCCGAATGGTGCCGGGCATGTCCCCCGACACGGCACGCGTACAGGCAGAAGTGATTGCCAATGAACTGCTGGGCGGGCAAAGTTAGAACAACAAAAAATTAGGAGATGAATAATGGGTATTCTGGATTTTCTGACCGACGAATTTATTGACGTCATCCACTGGGTGGATGACAGCCGCGATACCATGGTCTGGCGGTTTGAACGCGAAGATCATGAAATTAAATACGGTGCCAAACTAACCGTGCGGGCCGGTCAGGCGGCGGTGTTCATCCACGAAGGCCAGTTGG
This sequence comes from Marinosulfonomonas sp., assembly GCA_030625325.1. Classification (GTDB taxonomy): domain Bacteria; phylum Pseudomonadota; class Alphaproteobacteria; order Rhodobacterales; family Rhodobacteraceae; genus NVTR01. The sequence continues at coordinate 6,661 of DAOURA010000010.1, read as the reverse complement.
CAGATGTGTTCACCCCCGGCATGTATATGCTGGAAACCAATAACATGCCGATCATGACCACCCTGAACCACTGGGATCACGGGTTTCAGTCGCCGTTCAAATCCGAAATCTATTTCGTCAACACAACGCGCTTTAATGATCTGAAATGGGGCACCAAGAACCCGATCATTGCCCGTGACCCCGAATTTGGGCCTGTGCGCCTGCGCGCCTATGGCACCTATTCGGTCCGGGTGTCGGACGCCGCAAGGTTCCTGACGGAAATCGTCGGTACAGACGGCGAATTCACCATGGACGAGATTAGTTTTCAGGTTCGCAACATCATCGTGCAGGAATTTTCGCGCGTGGTGTCGGGCAGTGGCATTCCGGTTCTGGATATGGCCGCCAACACGGGTGACCTAAGCAAGCTGATCGCCGCCGAAATTTCCGGCACGCTGGAACAATACGGGCTAAACATGCCCGAGCTATATATCGAAAACATCAGCCTGCCCCCTGCCGTTGAAGCAGTTCTTGATAAACGCACATCAATTGGGCTGGCGGGGGATCTGGGCAAATTCACCCAGTTTTCCGCAGCCGAGGCGATGACCACAGCCGCCCAAAACCCCGCCGGTGGTGGAATGGCCGCCGGTATGGGCATGGGCATGGGCATGGCAATGGCGCAAAACATGCAAACACAGGTTGCCCCCGCGGCGATGGCCCCACCCCCGCCACCGGTTGAAAAGGTCTGGCATGTGGCCGAGAACGGCCAAACCACAGGACCATTTTCCAGGGCCGCAATGGGGCGGATGGCAGGTGATGGCGGCCTAAGCCGGGCCAGCATGGTCTGGACTGCCGGACAGGACGGATGGATCAAGGCACAGGACGTGATGGAACTGGCCCAGTTGTTCACCGTCATGCCGCCCCCACCGCCGCCACCTGCCGGATAGGCCGATCGGAAAACCAAATGGCCAATCAGGAACACAGGTTTCCCTGTGACACATGCGGCAGTGATTTACGCTTTGCCCCGGATCAGGGCAAATTATCGTGTGATCATTGTGGTGGCGATCAGGATATCCCGACAGGCGGGGCCAAGGGAGACAAGATTGCCGAGCTGGATTATCAGCGCGCAATTGATGCCGCCCTGCCCGCCCGTGACATCGAAGAAATTCGGGTTCTGTCCTGCCCAAATTGCGGGGCGCATGTTGAATTTAATTCGGTCGATCACGCGGCGGAATGCCCGTTTTGCGCCACCCCGGTTGTCACCGACACCGGCACCCACCGCCAGATAAAACCACAGGGCGTTTTACCCTTCGCCCTGGATGAAAAAGACGGGCGCGACGCCATGACCAAATGGCTGGGCCGCCTGTGGTTTGCGCCAAACGGGTTGCAGGAATACGCCCGCAAGGGGCGAAAACTGGAAGGCATTTACGTGCCCTACTGGACGTTTGACGCCGACACCAAAAGCACCTATCGCGGCGAACGGGGCACCGAATACTACGTCACCGAAACCGTGCAACGTGATGGTAAATCTGAACAACGTCAGGTGCAAAAGGTACGGTGGAATTCGGTTTCCGGGCGGGTGGCGCGCTGGTTCAATGACGTGCTGGTGCTGGCGTCAAAGTCGCTTCCGAAACGATACACGGATGCGCTGCAACCCTGGGATCTGGACAAACTGGCCCCCTATCGCCCCGAATTTCTGGCCGGGTTTCGCGCCGAGGGCTACACCGTTGAACTGGTAGATGCCTATACCGAGGCCCGCGCCCACATGGATGGGGTAATCCGGGGCGATGTGCGCAATGACATCGGTGGCGATCGCCAAAGGATCCATAAGGTCCGGACCACGACCAGTGATGTGACCTTTAAACACGTACTGCTGCCGGTCTGGCTGGCGGCCTATAAATACCGGGGCAAAAGCTATCGCTTTGTGGTGAACGGGCGCACCGGGCGGGTGCAGGGGGAACGGCCCTGGTCGGCCTGGAAGATCACCTTTGCGGTGCTGATCATCAGTGCAATCATTGCTGCCATCGCCTATTATGTCTCAACCCAGCAATGACAGGCACGATCCGGCAAAACAGCAATGGCAATGGGGGGCACGGCTGATGCGGGCACTAATTCAAAGGGTCAGCCACGCCTCGGTCACTGTGGGTGGCGATGTTATCGCAAAAATTGATGGCGGTTTGCTGGTATTGATCTGCGCAATGCAGGGCGACACAGAAACAAACGCCGGCACTCTGGCCAGCAAAATATCCAAGCTGCGGATTTTTCGCGATGACGCGGACCGAATGAACCGATCCCTGCTGGACATTGGCGCCAGCGCACTGGTGGTTAGCCAGTTCACATTGGCCGCCGATACCTCGCGCGGCAATCGCCCCGGCTTTTCCAGCGCCGCCGCCCCGGACAGGGGGCGGGAACTGTATGAACTTTTCGCCCGTGAACTGCACGAACTTGGCGTACCGGTTCAAACCGGTGAATTTGGCGCCGACATGGCCGTATCACTTGTGAACGACGGCCCCGTTACGATCTGGCTGGACACCTGACAAACGGTGCGCCTTGCGGCGCATTTTTATCAGCACTTCGTGCGACTTCGCTCCGCTCGGGGGATATTTGAGCCAACTCGAAGCCACTTTTACTTTCATCTTTGCAAAAGTATCCCCGCCGGAGGCACCGCGACGCGCGCCAGCGCGGCGCAAACCAAAATTACTTTAACCCACAGCCGCCAACAGGGATACGTTGCCACCTGCGGCAGTTGTGTCGATGCAGATGTGGCGTTCAACCCGGCAGCGGGCTTCAAAATGCCGCTCAGTGACCAGCGGCAAAATGGCCCCATCGCGCGCAGCCAAGGCGCGGCGTGCCATGATCTGCCCCACAATTTCACCCCACAGTACCACCCCGTCAAACCCGGTAAGTGTTGTCAGGGCACCGACGTTCAGAACACCGTCAATTTCACCGGGTTCATTTGCCCCCGGTGCGATGATCAGGGGGGCACAGCCGTTCTGGCGGGCAGTTTGCGCCTGTATCCGGGCATCTTGCGCACTGACACCAAGGCACAAAATCACCCCCCGCCCATAGGTTGATAGCTGATTGCTTTCGCCGGTTGGGCCAGCCATAGGGCGGCAGCTAAGTGGCTCATTTGGTGTTTTGCAGGCATTTATGGCCATCTGCACATGGCTGGCATCGACTGCATTTCCGGTTTGCATTTTGGGGTGCAGCACCTGTGCGCAGGTGAAACGTTCTACATAGTTTGGCCCCCCCGCCTTGGGGCCGGTGCCGGACAAGCCTTCCCCGCCAAAAGGTTGGCTGGCAACAACGGCACCGATCTGGTTGCGGTTTATATAGGTGTTTCCCGCGCGAATACGCGATGTTGCCTTTGCAATCCGGTCATCAATGCGCGAATGCATACCAAAGGTCAGGCCATAGCCCCGTTGGTTGATATCATCGATGACCTGATCCAACTGCTCGGCGCTAAATCGCGCCACATGCAGCACGGGGCCGAAAATTTCCTGTTCAATATCAGAGATGCCATCAACTGATATCACTGCGGGGCCAACAAAGGTGCCTGTCACAGGTGCGGATACCTGCTTCAAAAGTCGCCCGTTCTGGCGCGCGGTTTCAATGTGCTCAACAATGGTTTTTTTTGCACCTTCATCAATGACCGGACCAAGGTCAGTGGCGTAATCCCACGGGTCGGCCACGCACAGTTCATCCATTGCGCCAAACAACATTTCCAGCAGATTGTCGGCCACATCATCCTGCACATACAAAATCCGCAAGGCCGAACAACGCTGGCCCGCCGATCTGAAGGCCGATGTGACGATGTCCTGCACCGCCTGTTCGGGCAGGGCCGTGCTATCGACAATCATGGCATTGATGCCGCCGGTTTCTGCGATCAATGGGGCCTCGGGCGCCATGGTGGTTGCCATTGCCCGGTTGATGGTTTGGGCGGTGGCGGTTGAGCCGGTGAAACACACGCCAGCCACCTGATTACTTGCCGTTATCGCAGCCCCAACAACCGCGCCCTGCCCCGGCAGCAATTGCAGCGCCGACACCGGCACCCCGGCATGGTGCATCAGACCTACAGCAATATGAGCGATGATCGGTGTTGGCTCGGCCGGTTTGGCAAGCACGCCGTTACCGGCGGCCAGTGCGGCGGCGATCTGCCCGGTAAAGATCGCCAGCGGAAAGTTCCAGGGCGATATGCAGGAAATTATCCCGCGCGGCGCAGCGCCAGACAGGCGCTCACCTTCGCTGGCATAATAGCGCAAGAAATCCACTGCTTCGCGCAGTTCTGAAATGGCATCATCGGGGGTTTTTCCGACCTCTCGACACAGTACCGCAAACAGCTCCGCATGGTTTTCTTCGAACAGCTCAGAGGTCCGGCGCAGGGTATCGGCGCGCACTTGTGGGTTCGCATCCCATGCTCCCCCGTTGGCAATGGCGTTTTGCGCATCGGTTGCTGAGGCCAGTGTAACATGGCCCAAAACATCACCGGGGTTTGCCGGGTTTGTTATGGGGTGGCGTTCGCTACCCTGCACCGGCGCAACTGTTATCGGGCCCGCGTCCCATGTGGTGGTTTTAAACTGGTTTCTGACCGCATCCAGTTTGGCGGTGGTGTCACGATCACGAATATCCCAGCCCTTGGAATTGGCGCGGGTTTCACCGAACAATGCACGCGGGTGGGTGATGGCAGAATTGGTTTTTGCCTGCTCAACATCCAGTGCCCCAAATGGATCGGCACATATTTCATCTGCCGGCACATCATCCGACACGATCTGATTAACAAACGAACTGTTGGCGCCATTTTCCAGCAGGCGACGCACCAGATAGGCCAGCAAATCGCGGTGCGTCCCAACGGGGGCATATATACGGCAACGCGACCCTGCATCAGCCATCACCAGATCATGCAGCGCCTCGCCCATGCCATGCAGGCGCTGAAATTCAAATGCAGACCTGTCGTGGGACAATTCCAGCACCGCCGCCACGGTATGGGCATTATGGGTGGCAAATTGTGGATAAATCCGATCCGCCATCATCAGCAGTTTTTTCGCGCAGCAGATGTAAGAAACGTCACTGGCGGATTTGCGGGAAAACACCGGAAAACCGTTCAACCCTTCGACCTGTGCCTGCTTTATTTCGCTGTCCCAATAGGCGCCTTTCACAAGCCGCACCATGATTTTGCGATCCAGCCCGGTTGCCAACGCATAAAGCCAGTCAATCACCGGTGCGGCCCGTTTGCCGTAGGCCTGCACCACAACGCCAAACCCATCCCATCCGGCCAGCGACGGATCAGATAGCACTGCTTCGATCACATCCAGCGATAGGTCAAGGCGGGCGGCCTCTTCGGCATCAATGTTCAGCCCCATGCCGGCGTCACGCGCCATTTGCGCAAGCTCCTGCACACGGGGGGCAAGTTCGGCCATGACACGGGCATGTTGGGTCGCGTCATAGCGCGGGTGAATCGCCGACAGCTTTATCGAAATACCGGGGTTGTCGCGGATGTCATCCGATTTGCATTGCGGGGCAAGTGCGCGAATGGACGCCGCGTATTCATCAAAATTACGGGCGGCATCGGCGGCTGTCATAGCGGCCTCACCCAACATGTCATAGGAATAGGTGAACCCCTTATCCTGTTGCTTTTCGCCGCGCTTTATCGCCGCCTCGATGGTTTCACCCAATACGAACTGACGGCCCATTTCCTTCATCGCCTGATGAACCGCGCGCCGGATCACTGGCTCGCCCAGTCGTTTGATCGCGCCTTTCAGGGATGCCCCAACCCCCCTCCCGTCCTGTAAAACCTTCCCCGTCAGCATCAGCGCCCAGGTTGATGCATTCACCAGGGACGAACTGGATTTTCCAAGGTGTTCGTTCCACGCGGACGGGGTGATTTTATCGTCGATCAGTTCGTCAATGGTTTGGCTGTCGGGGACACGCAACAATGCCTCTGCCAGACACATCAGGGCGACGCCTTCGTCGGTGGACAGGCCGTATTCAGCCAAAAATACCTCCATCAACCCCATGTTGGGTTGGGCGCGGATGTCACTGACCAGTGCGATGGCACGCGTGGTGGTCCGGGCGCGAATTTCTTGTGTCACAGTTGTTGTGGCACGCAGGTCGCGCAGGATTTCACCATCGCTCGCCAAATGGGCCTGTCGGATGATCTGGCGTAGTTGGTTGAGGCTGTTCATCGGGTTTTTCCTTGCCAAGTAACACCTGTCAGCATAGAAAAATTTCCAAGGTCTTGTTTCCTGAGTATTGTCTATGTTTCGATCTTATTCCCTATTTATGAAAGGTTATTAGCCGTTATGACTGATATTCTAGCGTCAATCGGTCAACTTGACCGTTTTGATCGGCAAATCCTTGAAATCCTTGGACATGAGGGCCGCCTGCCAATTACCGATCTGGCCAAACGGGTTGGCCTGTCCAAAAGTCCCTGTCAGGTGCGGGTCAAACGACTGCAATCAGATGGGTATATCAAAGGGTTTCGCGCGATCATTGACCCGGCGATGATGCGTCTTGAGCAGGTGGCATTTGTAGAGGTCAAACTGTCGGACACATCCGAGCGCGCCCTGTCGGAATTTAACGATGCGGTGCAAGAATTGGCGCAGGTGGAACAATGTCACATGATCGCCGGGGCGTTTGATTACCTGCTGAAAATCCGCACCACGGATATGAAGGCCTACCGCACGGT
>DAOURA010000183.1 GCA_030625325.1 Marinosulfonomonas sp. | reverse complement strand
TCTTCCCAATCACAAATAATCGGCCCGAATACCGAATGCCCGGACAGCCAGCCATGCAGGCGCGGTGATCCTTTGCCAAACGAAAATGCCGCCAGCAGGACGAAAGGTGTCGTTGGCAAAATGGGAAGGAACACCCCGATCCCACCCAAAATCAGTGCCACGATGCCGGCAGTAACCCAAAGAAATCGCATGTTTTTCTTCCCACAATCGTGCGGGTTACCCGGTTGGTCCCCGCATCCGTGGTTGTTTATCCCAACGCGGCTGTGGGGCCAATCAAAGACTGCCAATGTGTCGGGGCGTTTCCCCCGGCCATCACACACCCAATCATATGGTTTTCATACGTTTCATGCTTTTGCGTCGTTTTCGTGTGGTTTTCGGTCGGCTGGACCTATCCAAAATTCGCAAAAAGCGCCATTTTAACCAATGAAATAGGCGGCAGGAGTTGGACAGATGAAAACCCATGTAAAGGCACTTGTCGTTGGTGGTGGCGCGGTTGGGGCAGGGGTGGCCTATCATCTGGCCAAGGCCGGTTGGGACACCATGTTGCTGGAACGTGATGAACTGACGTCAGGGTCCACATGGCATGCGGCGGGTCTGTTGCCGCTGTTCAATATGTCCTATGCGACGACCCATATCCATGACTATTCCGTGAACTTTTACAAAGGGTTAGAGGCTGAAACTGGCCTTAATGCCGGGTTTTCCGTGGTTGGAAATCTGCGCATGGCCCAAACGCAGGACCGCATGGATGAATACATGCTTTACGCCACCACGGCCGAAACCGGTGGCGTGCCGTTTGAATGGCTAAATCCCCATGAAATTAAGGACCGCTGGCCCTTGATCCGCACCGAAGATTTGAAAGGCGCGATCTATCATCCCACCGACGGTTACATCAACCCGGCTGACGTGACGCAGGCTATGGCCAAAGGGGCGCGTCAGTACGGTTGTGTGATTGAGCGTAAATGGCAGGCTGATGCCTATGAATGGACCGGTTCAGAATGGCGCGTAACCTGCACTAAGATGTTGGAAAAAGGCGGTAATTTGGTGCCGGGGGATGAGCAGATCGTCATCACCGCCGAACACGTCGTCACCGCCACCGGCAACCACGCACAGCGCACCGCAGGCCTGCTGAACATCAAAATTCCGGCGATCCCGGTTGAACACCAATTCATCGTCATGGACACCGATCCGACCCTTGTTGAATGGCGCAAAAACAACCCCGAACATCCGGTGATCCGGGACGCCGATGCCCAAAGTTATGTGCGCGAAGAACGTGGGGGGTGGATCCTTGGTGTCTATGAAAAAGGCGCGCCCGCCCGGTTTAAATACAGCGTTCCCGATAGCTTCCGCGCCGACCTGTTTCAGTTGAATCTTGAACGGATCGAAGAACAATACATGGCAATGATCCACCGGATACCTTCGTGTGAAAACAGTGGGTTAAAGGACGATTTCAACGGTCCTATTTGTTACACGCCGGACGGTAACCCCCTGCTTGGGCCGGCGCCGGGGCTGCGCAATATGTGGCTGGCCGAGGGGTTCAGTTTCGGGATCACCGCCGCGGGCGGGGCGGGCAAATATCTGGCGCAATTGATGGTAGAGGGCGAGGCCGAGATTGACATGGCCAGCCTTGACCCCAAGCGTTATGGCGACTGGATGACAACCGAATTTGCGTCCCGCAAAAACGAAGAATGTTACGATCATGTTTACGTTCTGCACCACCCCGACGAAGAACGCCCTGCCGCGCGGCCATTGCGTACATCGCCCGCCTATGACCGCCAGGCCCAGGCTGGTGCGCAGTTTGGGTTCGTCAACGGTTGGGAACGGCCAAATTACTATGCGCCAGAAGGGTTTAATGACCACGACAGCCGGTCATTCAGACGCGGCGGTTGGTGGGAATTTGCCTGCGACGAAGCAAAAGCCATCCGCGAAACCGCCGGTCTGATCGATGCCACGGCATTCACCAAACATCTGGTGCGGGGGCCGGGGGCAACCGAATTCCTTGACTGGTTTACTTGTAATAAACTGCCCAGTGTCGGGCGGATCAATCTGACCTATGCCCTGACCAGTGCCGGAACCACGCGCACCGAATACACCATCGTGCGGTTGGCGATGGATGAATATTATCTGGTGTCCGCCGGGGCCTGGACAGCCTATGATGCTGATTTCCTTAGGAAAGCCGCCGAGGATAAGGCGGGTGAATTTGGCCATATCGATATCCATGATGTGACAAACCAGTGGGGCGTGTTCGCGCTGTCCGGGCCAAAGTCGCGCGATATTCTGAAAGAGATCATCAAGGACGCAGACCCCGACACGGCCCTGTCAAACAAACGTTTCCCGTGGCTGAGCATGCGCAATATCGAACTGGGCATGTGCCCGGTACGTGCGATCCGTGTGGCCTATACCGGCGAGTTGGGCTGGGAATTGCATCACCCGATTGAGATGCAGAATTACCTTTGGGACCAACTGGTGTTGGCGGGGGCGAAACACGGCATGAAACTGGCCGGGGCGCGGGCGCAAAACTGGCTGCGGCAGGAAAAATCTTACCGCGCGTTTGGCACCGAACTGGGCCGTGACGCCACCCCGCAAGAGGCCGGGTTGGACCGTTTCATTGACTTGGAAAAGGATTTCCACGGCAAGGACGCGATGATCAAAACCGGCATCCGGTCCAAATGCGTGACCCTTTTGATTGACGGGCCTGATGATGCCGATCCGTGGGGGCGAGAGGCGCTTTATGATGGCGACACAAAGGTTGGTCGTCTGACGTCGGGCGGGTATTCTGTGCATTTTGGCAAGCAGATCGGCATGGGATACGTCCGCCCTGATCTGGCGGTTGTCGGACAAAAGCTGAAGGTCAAGATGTTGAACCAACTGTGGGGCGCACAAGTGGCGGAAGACAGCCCCTATGATCCGACAAACGTCACAATCAGGGTTACTGGTTAGACAGGCAGGCCAAGCCCGGGCGCATTGATCAGGGCGCCCCTTTTTGGATTTGCAGGTCATCCAGAAATATCCGGCTTTTCGCCGAGATATCCGGGTGGCGGTATGTGCCCAGCTTAAGGTAGTGCTGAAAATCATTGTGCATGTTGCGCCCTTTGGCCTTTGCAAAGGGTTTGTTACTGTCATCAAGGTAAATCTGCACCCATCCGGTTTCAGACAGGGACCAGTGGATCACAGCGCGAATTTGGTGCCACTGTCCACGTTTGACCGGTTTCTGGCCAACGATGGACTGATCCGGAGAGCCATAGCTTACACCCAGCAGGTCCTTACCGTTCAGGTGGGCATACCCGATGGCGACAGGTGGGCTGTGGTCTGGAAAGTTTTCCCAGTTTTCCCCGCGGGTGGTGTTAGGTTGATCATGCCACTGCCCGACAACCCACCAGCGGTTTTTGGGGCTGTCGGTCTGGCTATCTTCCGGGATCAGAAATTGCCACTGATAGTGAACGGTTTCACCGGCTGAATGCGGATAGTTGACGCTAATTTCCGCCATTGGTGTGGCTTTGCCCGGGGAACATGCTGAGTTCAAGGAATTCGGAATTGGGTTGTCCGCCAATGGCAATGCTTTCCAGTGCCGGGATTTCCAGATGGCTGATAGACAGCAGATCCTGTGGGACCACGGCCGCCAGGTATTTCAATTCAAGATTGCGGGTATCCGCGTTGGCCATGCCGCTGGCCAGGGTGGGTAGTAATAGAAGGGCGGCTATCCAACGGGTTTTGTGCATCTTTGATCCTGAGGGCGATTTTTGCCCCGTATTTACCTGAAACGGGCAGGTGACATTGCCTGAATTGCATCATCATCCAGCTCGCTTGCCTTGCCGCCAATCAGGTCATGCACCAGTTGGCTGGCGGCAGGTGAGGATTGAAAGCCATATCCGCCTTGGCCAGCCACCCAAAAGAACGACGCAACATCCGGGTCCGGCCCAATCACCAGTGACTTGTCGGGTGAAAAGGTGCGCAGGCCTGCCCAGCTGCTTTCCAGCCGGGTGACGGGTTCGGTTACCACCGCTTCATAACGGGCCAGCCCTTCGGCCAGAACCATGTCGTCGGCCCACGCGTCGTGGGGTTCCATTGGTTCTTCGTCGGCGGGGGATACCAGCAATTTACCCGCGTCGGGTTTGGCGTACCATGTTTCACCGGCCCCAAATATCAGTGGCCAGGTGCTTACATCCAGCCCGCCGGGGGCGGGAATGCGCGCGATTGAGCGGCGCAGGGGGGTAAAGCCAATCGGTTTCACCCCGGCCATTTGTGCAACTTCGTCGGCCCATGGGCCAGCCGCATTCACCAGCATTTTGGTGTCAAATTCCTGATCCTTGGTTTT
>DAOURA010000031.1 GCA_030625325.1 Marinosulfonomonas sp. | reverse complement strand
GGCAGCATTCGCGCCGACAGTGTTTTGATGGCGACCAACGGCTATACCCCCGGCAGTTTTACCGCCATCCGGCGCCGGGTTTTTCCGGTTTCCAGCTTTTTGATTTCCACCGAGGAACTGCCCGAGGAAACCATCAAAGACATAATGCCGGGCCAGCGGATGCTGGTGGAAACCCGCCATCGTCATTGCTATATGCGCCTGTCGCCGGACGGAAAACGTTTTGTTCTGGGCGGGCGTGCGGGCATGTCGCCGATCCCGCAGGGCCGGGCAACACGGGTGCTAAGCGGGTTAATGGGGCAGGTCTTTCCACAGCTTAAATCAGCCGCCATCAGTCACAGTTGGACGGGGGTAACCGGGTTTACGTTTTCGTCCATGCCCAACATTGGCCAGTTTGACGGGGTCTGGCACGCAATGGGTTATTCAGGCAGTGGCAACGCCATGGCCCCCTATCTGGGGCACAAGGCGGCGCTCGCGATGATTGGGGACAAGGACGGGGACAGTGCATTCATGCACACAACCCTGCAAACCCGCCCATGGCATCGCAAGCACCCGTGGTTTTTGCCATTTGGGCATGCTGTTTTCCGGGCGCAGGATGTGCGTGAAAACCTGTCGCGCGCCCGCTAGGCGGGGCGCAACAGGGGTGTTATTTTACAGGTTTGTCAGGTAACGGGCCCGTTCAACATCGGTGACCTGATTGGCGACAAACTCAATTTCACGCTCGGCCTGTCCAACCAGAATGGCAAGGGTGTCCTTGCCAATCACATCTTTCATGAACTGTGAATTTTTCGCCAGTTCGACGGCCGCCCCCAGATCGGTTGGCAGCATCTCGGCGTCAGCGTCTTCATAGGCGTTGCCGGTGGATGCGGCTGTTGGTTGCAGGCCCTGTTCAATGCCGTCCAGACCGGCGGCAATTTCACAGGCGATCAGGTTATAGGGGTTGCAATCGGCCGCCCCGTCACGTTTTTCAATGCGCACGGCGCTGTCGTCACCTTGGATGATGCGAATGCCGACGGTGCGGTTATCAATGCCCCATGTGGTGTTGGTGGGGCTGAATGTATAGGGCTGGCGGCGGCGATAGGCATTTGGCGTGGTCACCCCGGCCAAAGACATTTCCGCCATGCGTTTTTGTATGCCAGCCACATAGTTTATGCCAATGGCCGACAGTTTTCCGTTATCGGCAAAGACGTTTTTGCCATCCTTCCACAGGGAATGATGCAGGTGAAAGCCGCTGCCGGATTCTTCGATAAAGGGTTTGGCCATAAAGGTCGCAATATAGCCATGCGCCCCGGCGATTTCCTTGATCAGGCCACGAAACGCCACCACGCGGTCGGCGGATGCCATTGCCTCGCCATAGCGAATATTCACTTCAACCTGACCGGCGGCGTATTCGGGATTTGACTGTTCAATCGGGATGCCAACATCGCATAGGTGGCGACGGATTGGCCCCAGAACGTGTTCCAGTTCCGCCGAGCGGGCAAGGGAATAAACCCCAACCCCCGCATCGCGCGGCATCAGGGTTTCCTTATCCAGCAGGTAAAATTCCAGTTCGGCCCCGATCTGAAGTTCATAGCCCATGCTGGCCGCCCGTTCCAGCACCCGCACCAGACCGTTGCGCGGGTCAATCGGCACTGGTTTGTGGTCGGTGCCTTCGGCGCGGCCAAAACAAAACGCAACACCTTCTTCCCACGGCACAGGATAAACCGGGCCATTGGGAAAGATGTGCATGTCGGGATAGCCGTTGTCAAAGTTCACATAAGGCGTGTCCCAGACATCGCAGGTCATATCGATGGCGAAGGACGCCATAGACAGGGCCATGCCGTTTTTACAGATTGATTCCCAGTGACTTGCCGGGATGCGCTTGCCACGCAAAATCCCGTTCGGGTCACCAAACCCAAGTGAAACTGTGTGAATCCCTTCGGGTAGTTTTGAATAATCTGTGGCCATCGGCGCTCTCCCGGTTTTATGACGACGCTTTGTTGGTCGCTTTGTTTTATCCGCCCATATTACAGGTTTCTGGCGGAAAATCAGGCCCTTTTACCAAGTAAAGGCCCGATCGATCCCGGCCATTTTTACGCCGGTAAAGGCGGATGCCTCCATCGACAGGGCGCGCAGGTCTTCGATTTCCAGATTGTGGACGGATGACTTGCCACAGGCCTTGGCCAGCAGGGTCATTTCCATGGTCATCGCTGTCAGGTAACGGGCCACACGTTCGGCGGCGGCGGGGACATCGATGCGTTCTTCCAGTTCGGGTTCCTGTGTGGTGATACCAACCGGGCAAAGGCCGGTGTGACAGTGGTGACATTTACCCGGCTCTGTTCCCAGTGCTTCGTAAGACTCAAAGTAGCGGGGTGAATTACAGCCCATCGCGATCAGTGAACCGGTGCCAACCATAACCGCGTCCGCCCCAAGGGCCAGACATTTGGCCGCGTCGGTGCCGGTGCGGATACCGCCCGCCGCAACAAGGGAAACCTTGCCCGACATGCCGCAATCGTCCAAGGCTTCGCGCGCGGCGCGGATCGCCGTCATTGTTGGAATGCCGGTATGGTTCAACAGGAATTCGGGTGAGGCACCTGTGCCCCCCTCGGCGCCATCCACAACAATCACGTCAACCCCGGCCTTGGCGGCAACGGCCACATCATAGCGGGGGCGCGTTGCACCCATTTTCAGGAAAATCGGCACCTTATATTCGGTGGCTTCGCGCAGTTCTTCGATCTTGACCTGCATGTCATCTGCGCCCAGGAAATCCGGGTGGCGCACGGTTGAACGCTGATCCACGCCCATGGGCAGGGATCGCATCCCAGCCACACGTTCGGACACTTTCATACCCAACAACAGACCACCTGTACCGGGTTTTGCCCCCTGCCCGACCACCAGTTCGATGGCGTCCGCCATGCGCAAATGGGACAGATCCAGCATATAGCGTGACGGGGTCATCTGATAGACCAGCGTTTTGGAGGCGCGGCGTTCGTCTTCCAGCATGCCACCTTCGCCGGTGCAGGTCAGCGTGCCGACCTTGGACGCGCCATAGCCCAATGCGGCCTTAGCATTGGCCGAAAGTGCACCAAAAGACATTGACGCTATATAGATCGGGATATCCAGTTCCAGCGGGTTTTCCACCAGCCCTGAGCCACCACCAAGGATGGTCTTGGTGTCACATTTTTCGCGGTACCCTTCCAACGGCAGGCGCGTCATGGTTGCCGGCACAAACGTCAGGTCATCAAAGGTTGGCAGGTTGTGGTTAAAGCTGTTGAACCCACGGATCTGATAGCGCCCAAGGCGTGACAGGGCGTGAATTTCGGAAATTGATTCCGGTGTCCAGCTAACGGATTCACCGCGCGCATAGGATGACGGCACACCAGCGGGGCGGTCATCTACGCCACCATCCTTCATTGCCACCATGTCTTCTGTTGGCATTTCAAAGGGGTATTCGTACTTTTCTTTCATATCATCAGCCATGCGCTCGCGTCCCTGCTTTCAAAATGCCAAAGTTTTTGGGCGGAAACGATTTTCTGCCACTCACGGGAATTGTCACCCAGACCCCGCCCTGCCAGCAATTCTTCTACGCTGGCAACTTCTTCTGGTTCCGGTTCGATAATTTTGGAATCAACCCCAAGGGATTCAACCGGCCCAGCAACCCAGACCTCACCACCCCAAAGACTGTCGGCGCAGGCCTCATCGGCCCCCGACAGTGCGATTATGCGACCCGCATGGGCCATAAAGCCGGACATATAGCCGATCTTGCCTTCGACAATGATATCGCCGCCCTTCATGGCAACACCACACCGTGGCCCGGCGTCACCCTTAACGTGGATCAGCCCACCGCGCATGGATGCACCCGTGGACATGCCCGCATAACCGTTAACGATGATTTCACCGGTGGCCATGGCTTCGCCCGTGGACCAGCCGGCGTTACGTTCAACTTCTATAAACGCGCCATCATTCAGGCCGCCGCAATAATAGCCAACGCTGCCTTCAAAGCGCACCTTTGCACCGGCAGGCAGGCCAACCCCAAGGTTGTGACGTGAACGGGTATCACGAACCACGACCGAATTCCCTTCGGCCAGTCTGGCGCGGATTTCAATGTTGACCTCGCGTATCGGGCTGTCGCCCGCGGTTACAACGACCTCACTCATGCTGCTTTCCTCACTGAACTGATTTGCCAGGTGCCTGTCATGCTTGGCCCGTCATAGTTGATGATGTCTTCGTTGCCCGGATAGACCATGCGCACCGCCTGTTCTTCTGTGGCGACGGCCATCTGGCCATTTTCTTCAATCACAACCAGCGGCTTGATCGCCCAGCGATCCTTGGCAAAGCCCATACTGTCGGTGTCGCACAACAGATAGGTGAACACGCCGTCAATCTGGCCAATGGAATCTTTCATCGCCTTGGCCTGACTGGAGCCTTGCGCCATCTGATCCGCGATCCAGACCGCGATCAGTTCGCTGTCATTATAGGTCATGAACCGATAGCCCTTGCGCTCAAGCCGATCACGCCATGTGTAATAGTCGGTGATCTGGCCATTGTGAACGATTGCCACATCCGGGAACAGGCGCGCCCAGAACGGGTGGCTGGCGGTGGGGGAAACGCTGGATTCTGTTGCCAGACGGGCGTGGCCCAGACCGTGGGTTCCGATAAAGTCACGGATGTTATGTTTTTCGGCCACTTCGGATGCGCCACCAAGATCTTTGACAATTTCAAGTGAACGGCCAACCGATTGGATTTCAAGCTGTTCACACATGGTGTCGGCCTGACGGGACCATGTGACAAAATCCTTTGGGTCCTTAATGGTCATGCGCACCGACACATGGGCGGTATCTGCATTGTCATAGGTCGGATCGGCCAGAAAATCCGAGCCGTTTTCCCGCAGGATGGCCAGAAAATCATCAAGATCCGCCGATAGTTTGTCCCGCTCGGGGGCCATGGCGCGCACGATATACCCGGTTTCAAGGGGTTCACCATATAGGGCAAAACCGGTGGAATCTGCCCCCCGGTGGCGCTGTGCCTCCATTAAATCGACCAGGTCATCACCAATTCTACCCGGTGCACTTAGTATTCGTCCTGCTATGCCGCACATGTGATTCTAACCCTTTGTATACTGTATACAGTAATTAAATTGAACTTATCTGTCGCGTTTTGAAAACTCAAGATAAACTTTGATTTTGATGCCCCGATCGTCATCGCATCGGCTCGGGGTTTGATGAAATAATACCGTTTGGTCGATAGACCAGGAACACAATCAACAACAACAAGACAATCGCATCTCGGAATACCACCAGATTATCCGGCAATATCTGCAACAGGGTTGCCTCCAACCCGCCCAGAAGAAAGCCGCCATAAAGCGCGCCCTTGGGGTTGGACAGCCCGCCGATAATTGCAGCAATCAGTGCCTTGATCATCGGGGTCAGGCCCAGTGCGGGATGCACCGCACCGCGCTGTGAAATCCACAGCAACGCCGCCATACCCGCCAACACGCCAGACAGAAAGAACGCCATCGCAATCACCCGGTTGGCCTGAATGCCCATGGTTCTGGCCACATCAAAATCAGAGGCCGAGGCCCGCAGGCAAATCCCCAGCCGCGAGCGGGCCAGAAATATCCGCAACAGGATCAGCGATGTAAACGCCACGATAATTGTGAAAATCTGCGCCCGGCTGATAAACAGATCGCCCATAGTGATATAGCCAGACAGAAATTCAGGGATCGGAATTGGCTTGGAACGCGGGCTGATCGCCACCTGAAAAACAACGTGCAGCGCGCCCGAAATGGCGAATGATGTGATCAGCAGGGTCATCGGACTTCGCCCGCGCAGGGGCCTGAAGGCCACCCTTTCCATCATAACGGCGCAGCCCCCCGCGAACATGATCGCAATCACCACCGCTATCCAGAACGGCAGGCCCCAGCCAATTTGAAACAACAGCGCATAACCAAACAGCGTCATCAGATCGCCGTGGGCAAAGTTCAAAAACCCAAGCTGGCCAAACACAACCACCAGCCCAAGGGCCAGCAGGGCATAGATACTGCCCAAATTCAGGATAGAGATCAGATATTGAATAAATTCTTCCATGGTGCCCCGACCCTAGCTGCCTGCCGCAAGATAGCTGTCCTGGATGCTTTGATCCTCGGCCAGTTCTTTTGCATTTCCTGATTTCACGATCTTACCCAACTCCATCACATAAGCGCGGTCAGCAATCGCAAGACTTTTCTTGATATTCTGTTCCACCAGCAAAATTGTAACCCCGGTTTCACGCAAATCACGAATGATTTCAAAGACCTGAGACACGATTTTCGGCGCCAGACCCAGGGATGGTTCATCCAGTATAACGCAGCTGGGTTGTGACATCAGCGCGCGGGCAATCGCCAGCATTTGCTGTTCGCCACCTGACAGGGTTCCCGCATCCTGATGGCTGCGTTCGCGCAACAGGGGGAACTGTTCCATCATATCGTGGATACGTTCGTCGGCTTTTAATTTTGACAGGATATTCCCGCCTGCCCGCAGATTGTCGAGCACCGAAAGGGATTTAAACACCCGCCGCCCCTCGGGGGAAAATGACAGGCCTCTGGTAATTCGGCCTTCAACCGGAATTTTACTTAGGTCTTCGCCCTTTAGCAGCATTGAACCACTGCTGACCGGTACCAGCCCCATCAGGGCATTCAGGGTTGTGGTTTTACCCGCCCCGTTCGCACCGATGATCGTCACCAGTTCGCCCTTTTTGACGTCAAACGATATCCCTTTGACGGCCGCAACCGGCCCGTAGGAAACGTGAATGTCTGAAACTTTTAGCATTAAACGGCCCGGTGAAATTATGTTTCAAAGGGCCGCCGAAAGTGTTCCGGCGGCCCGATTTATTGCAAACGCCTATTGCTTGGCGTCAGGGATTTCGGATGGATCCAGCTTGATCGAGGTCACATAGACCCCTTCACCATTTTCGATCCGCATGATGTGCACCGGCAGGTTGGGGGCTTTGCCCACACCTTTGAATGTCACTTCACCGATTTCGGTTGAAACATTTTCCAACTGGCCAAATGCATCGCGAAGGGCGGCAGGTTCAATTGTGCCTGCGGCCTCGGCCGCGGCCGCCACCATACGCATGGCAGAATAGCCAACCATCGCAGGATAGAAGCTGTCGGCGTTGCCGTATTTGTCACCGTAGGCGGTCACAAATTCTGCGGCACCTTCACTGACACCCGGTGCAGCCATTGTGACATAGTGAACACCGTCAACGACCTTACCCAGACCTTTAACCGATGGTTGGTCCAAAACGTCCGGCCCAAGATAGGTTGATTTCACCCCAGCCGCGCGCAGCTGGTTGATGAAGATCGGGAAGTCATTGTCAAATGGCATTGCCACGATAACATCAGGTTCCTGCGGCAGTTTTTTGATGTCTGCCACAACCTTGGAAAATTCCTGCTGGTCATAGGAATAAGTGGAATGACCAACGACAGTTCCGCCCATTTCTTCGAACAGATCCTTAAAGTAAAGCGGCAGGAATTCTGTATAGGGGTCAAAGTCCGATGTGATGATATAGGCTGTTTTTGCCTTCAGGTCATCGGTTGCAAATTTTGCATAAACCCCGCCCATATGGGCGTCTGACATCATCACCAGATAGCTGCCGCCACCTGCGCGCGCCGGGATTGTCGGCTGGGACGCAATGGTGTGCATAATTAACAGGTTTTGCTTTTGCACCATGTTACCGGCGGCAATCGCACTGGGTGAAATTGTGCTGGAAATGAACATGTTCATTTGCTCTGCGTCTAGCAGCTCGGAAATGGATACGGCTGTTTTCTGCGGGTCAGAGGCATCGTCACGCTCGATCAGTCTGATCGGGTATTTGCCCACCAGTCCGCCGCTGGCGTTTGCTTCGTCCACATACATGGAAACACCCTGCATGAATGGGGCATCATAGGCGGCCATAAATCCAGTATGTGCGTTGACCGCACCAATAACGAATTCCTCTGCCTGCGCACCGACCGTGCCGACCGCTGAAAGGGTCGCGGCTGTGATGCCGGCTGTTACAACTTTTCTTAGCATTTATTCTCTCCCTGTTTGGTGTGATTGTTTGCTTTGAACTTTAGGTATCCTCCTCATCTTCGCCGACGTATGCCTCTATTACATGGGCATTTGCGCTGACTTCTTTTGGTGTTCCGTTTGCTATTAATTCGCCCTTATTCAGGACATAGATACGGTGGCAAAGTTCCATGACCATTTTCAGATCATGCTCTACCAATAAAACGCCGACGCCAAAGTCATCGACGATTTTTTGCAACAGGATTTTCAGGTCCTGCGTTTCCTGTGCATTCATCCCGGCGGCGGGTTCGTCCAGCAACAAAAAGTTGGGTTCAAGTGCCAGTGCGCGGGCAATTTCAAGGCGACGCTGATCACCATATGCCAAATTGCAGGACAGGGTATCGCCCTTGTCCTGAAGGTTCAGCAAAACCAGCCATGACCGCGCCCGCACCTGCGCCTGACGGCGGCCAATTCCGGGGGTTTTCACGGTGACCGCGCAGATCACATTTTCAAGGGCTGTCAGCGACGAAAACAGGCGGATATTTTGATAAGTACGCCCCAGCCCGGCCCGTGCAAGGCGATGCGCGCTCCATAAAGTTGCATCACTGTGGTTGATAGAAATCTTACCGGAGGTGGCGAACAAAATACCGGTTAACACATTGATAAACGTGGTTTTCCCGGCGCCATTCGGGCCGATCAGCCCAACAATTTCACCGGCATCCACATGCAATGTCACATCCGACAGGGCCTGTAATCCGCCATATGATTTTGACAGGCCTTCGGTGGCAAGTTTGTTATCACCCTGCACCTTAAACGCAGCGCCAGGGGCCGTGCCATCCTGTGGATCTGCGTCCGCCTGCGGGGCAAAAAGCATGGTCGCCAGTTCACGATACCCCAGCACGCCTTCGGGGCGCAGATACAGGACAATCAGGATAAGAATGGAAAACGAAATCGCCGTCAGGCCAAACACCATCGGGAATTCAATGCCCCATATCAGTTCAGTTCCGGCAAAGGTGGACAGGTGTTCTTCGGTCTTGCGGAAAATTTCTTCGGCGATGGTAATGACCACCGCCCCGACCACGCAGCCACTGATTGCGCGATACCCACCAAGAATAATCATCACCACAAGGGCAAATGTTTTTTCCAGATAAAACCCGTTGGGGGAAATCACCCCAACCACATGGGCATACAGCCCCCCCGCCAGCCCGACAATCGCTGCACTGGCCACCCAAAAAATGAATATATTGATCTGGGGTTCTATCCCGACAGAGCGCGCCGCCTGTTCTTCGTCACGCACCGCTTCCAGATGGCGGGAATATTTTGTGGCCTTCAAATAAAACGCCGCCCCAAGGGCGACACCAACAGACCCCAGTATAACCCACCAGTTCGCCTGATCCGTGGGAAGCGCATAAAGTGATTGCTTGCCATTGGTCAGGGTCTTGGCGCCGATAAAGATCAAATAGGCAATGATCACCAGACCAAAGCTGGCAATCACTGCGGCCGTATCACGCAAACGCATCATAACAATGCCAAACACCGCCCCCACAAGGGCACAGGCCAACACCCCAACCACCAGCGCCAGAGGCAAAGGCCATTCAACATTTTTAATAAATTCCGGCATATCAGCCAGCAAAAATGACTTCAGATCAGGCGACAGGGTGAACCATGTGGTCACATAGGCGCCGATGCCAAAAAACGCCACGTGCCCCAGTGAAAGAATGCCGCTGGTGCCCGAGAACAGGCCCAACCCAACGGCGGCAATGACATTGACACAGCCCAGCATCAGCAGCGTCTTGCTGGCCAGACCAAAAAACAGCGCAATCCCCACAATCGCAATGATTACTGGGAATAAAATAGCAAACGAAATCAGTGAATCTTTTGTCCGGTGATCCCATGCAAGACCGCGCGCTGTCATATCTGGCGCACTGTCATTGGGCAGTGTCTTGGATTGAACATTCATCAAACTATTGCAGGGCCCCAAAAATAGCGCCGGGCAACAAGCCCGCGCTGGGTTTGGTCTGGCGTTGCTTCATCTTCTGCCCCCCACTGTCATCAGGCACCTGCCCCATCATATCCAAGATACACGAAATGCCGCTGGCAAGCCCCGGATCAGGCCGCGCATCTTGGTCTTCACAGCCCAAATCATAGTTTTGGATACTGTATTCAATACAGGCTAGCACTGTTTTTCAAGTCCGGCAATAAATATTGCTGAACACAGACATCATGGCAGGCTGCCACAAAGGACAGCCCATAAAACATGTATAAAATAAGGTGAGTTTTGATCTGGCTGTCTGATTTCGAAAAAGAATCAGCTCAGTGATATTTTGCCGTTCTTTGAATGAACAACCGCGTCAATCTCGATCTCAATCATCATTCCTGGTGTTGTCAGTCCGGCCTCTACACCGGTCAGCACAGGCGCGATCCCTTTGAACACCTCGCCGTGGGCGCGGATAAACCCGCCGCCGTCGCGCATATCTGTAACAAAGGCCCGGGTGCGCACCACGTGGCGCATTTTCGCGTCCACCGTACCCAGTATTTCTTCTATTTTCTTAAAGATATACATGCTCTGACCATAGAGATCATAGGGGGCAAAAACATTGCCATCCGCTTGCATGGATGTTAGTCCGGCCACATAAACAAACGGACCGACCCGCTTCACCCGAGAATATGAGCCGATCTTTTCAAAACGACCACTGCCTGTTACAGATAAATTGACCATGTATACTGTATACAGTAAGATATTGGCGAGGTAAAGAACGATGTTCAAGCAAGCCCCCCAGACCCGGCCAAGACTGGCCAATGATGTTTATGAACAGATTCTGTCTGCGATTGTGAACGGTGACATCAAACCAGGCGAGCGTTTGATACAGGAAAAAATCGCCGAGCAAATCAACATTAGTCGCACGCCCGTGCGCGAAGCCCTGTTGCGACTGGAACAGGAAGGTGTGCTGGAACTGTCGGGGCGCAAAGGCTTTTCCATCCGCAATATTACGGACGAAGAAATCCGCGCCCTTTATGGTGCCCGCGAAGCGGTAGAGGGCCATGCAGCATTTCTGATCGCGACCCAAAAAGGCAGCGATCAACTGGCCGCAATCAAGGCCGCGGTTGAAGCAGAACAGACCCTGACAGGGCGTGATCTGGAAAAAGAATTCAAACTGAACCGCACGATCCACCGCACAATTGTTGAACAAACCAATAATCTGGTACTGCTGGACCTGTTTGATCAGCTATGGGGGCGGGGCATTTCCCTGTGGCTATTTGCGGCAACCCGCACCAGCCAGATCCCCCCGGATCAGGACGTGCATCAGGCCCTGCTGGAAACCCTGCAATCGGGCACCCCCCAACAGGCCCATCAGGCAATGATTGAACATATTCGTGACGGTCTGGGCATGCATCTGGCTGGCTCCTGAACCGCACTTTGGCACCGTTATCAGCCCTGCGGGCTGACTGGCTCGCTTCGCTCGGGATATTTAGGACCAATTCGAATTGGCAAAAGTATCCCCGCCGGAGGCAAGCCCGGCATATCGCCAGCCAAGCCCCCCGAGATAAGCACCAAATCGACCCATATGAATAGCTGAAAGCAGCCCATGAAATTCACATTCCCCCCTGCCCCACAGCCATCGGTCGCAATCGCCGAATCGGGCGAACGTTTCCCGGTGCGTCGAATTTTCTGCGTTGGTCGCAACTACGCCGCCCACGCCCGCGAGATGGGCAATGACGACCGTGACCCACCTTTTTTCTTCACCAAACCCGCCGACGCGGTGGTTGGTGACAGGGCCGTTATCCCCTACCCTGCGGCCACAACTGATCTGCATTATGAGGCCGAGCTGGTTGTCGCGATTGGCAAGGGGGGCACAAATATCACCCAGGCGCAGGCCTTGTCACATATTTGGGGGTATGGGGTCGGCATTGACCTGACACGGCGCGATTTACAGAGGGCAGCCAAATCTGCGGGCAAACCGTGGGATATGGCCAAGGGGTTCGACAGTTCTGCCCCCTGTGGTGCAATCCACCCGGCGTCACAGGTCGGCCATCTGGCATCCGGGCGCATTTGTCTGGACGTGAACGGTGTGATCCGTCAGGACGCCGATCTGTCTGACATGACCTGGGGCGTGCCTGAAATCATCGCCGCCCTGTCAGGTTTGGTTGAACTGGCACCGGGGGATTTGATTTACACCGGCACCCCCGAAGGGGTTGGGCAAATCAAAAGAGGCGATACCATCACAGTGGCTATTGATCGGCTGGGCAGCCTTACAATTTCATTGGCCTAGCCTCACGAACCCGTCTTCGCCCCTGCCGCCAGATCCGACAGGATCGGGCAATCGGGGCGGCCATCACCCGCACAGCAATCCACCAGATGGGCAAGGGTTTCACGCATGCTGGTCAGTTCTGCCAATTTTCCTTCAATCCGGGACAGGTGCTGTTGTGCGATCTTTTTGACATCGGCGCTGGCGCGCGACTGGTCTTCGTAAAGCGCCAGCAAAGTCCGGCAATCTTCTATTGAAAACCCAAGCGAGCGCGAGCGCGCCAAAAACGCCAGCTTATGGATGTCACTGTCGCGAAACACCCGGTAACCGTTGGTGTCGCGCGCGGGGCGGACAAGGCCGATTTCTTCGTAATAACGGATGGTTTTGGGCGGGATGCCCGCGGTTTTGGCGACCTCTCCGATGTTCATGTGTTCACCTCAACCACCGGTTTGACAAAGCGCAGGCGCAGGGCATTCATAACCACAAACACCGACGACATGGCCATTGCCCCCGCCGCCAGTGTTGGTGACAACAACACCCCAAACAGCGGGTAAAGCGCCCCCATCGCCACCGGGATCAGCACCACATTATAGCCAAAGGCCCAAAACAGGTTCTGGCGGATATTGGTCATGGTGCGGCGCGAAATTTCAAAGGCATTCACCACACCGCGCAGATCGCCCGACATTAGAACCACATCCGCCGCCTCAATCGCGATATCGGTGCCGGTGCCCACGGCCAGACCCACATCAGCCCCCGCCAAGGCCGGGGCGTCATTGATACCGTCGCCAACAAAGGCAATGCCTTTGCCGTCAACTCGCAAGGCGCTGATTGCCTCGGCCTTACCCTTGGGCAAAACTTCGGCCTGAACATGGTCAATCCCAAGTTGCCCGGCAATGGCATTGGCGGTGGCGGTGTTGTCACCGGTTAGCATGGCGACCTTGATCCCCATGGCATGCAGGGCGTCAATGGCCGCCTTGGTCGTTGGTTTAATCGGGTCAGAAACCGCAATGGCACACACAACCTGCCCGTCAATGGCAGCATAAAGCGGGGTTTTACCTGCCTTACCAAGGCCCGCGCCCGCCTGCGCCAGATCACCAAGGGCAATGCCTTCTGCATCCATCAACCGGTCAGCCCCAATTAAAACCGCCCGCCCATCGACCACAGCGCGCACCCCGTTGCCGGTCAGGGATTTGAACTCTTCGACCTTTGGCAGTTTCATCCCCCGGCTGGTCGCCGCGGTGGTGATGGCGCGCGCAATCGGGTGTTCAGACTGGTTTTCGACCGCTGCCAAAACGGGCAAAACCTGTGCCTCATCCCACCCGTCGGCCATGACTATGTCCGTTAGTTCAGGGTGGCCCGCGGTTAGGGTGCCGGTTTTATCCAATGCAACGACGCCGACGTTTTGCAGGGACTGCAAGGCATCCCCGCGCCGAAACAAAACGCCCAGTTCCGCCGCACGCCCGGTGCCGACCATGATTGATGTGGGCGTTGCCAGACCCATCGCGCAGGGGCAGGCAATGATCAAAACCGCAACCCCCGCCACCAGTGCAAAACTTAGCGCCGGATCAGGGCCAAACACCAGCCACCCAAGGATGGTCAGCGCAGACAGGCCCAGAACCGCCGGAACGAACCACGCTGTGATTTTATCAACCAGCCCCTGAATTGGCAGTTTGGCGCCCTGCGCTTCTTCAACCATCGTCACGATCCGCGCCAGCATGGTGTCACGCCCCACCGCCGTCGCGCGATAAGTCAGCGCACCGGTGCCGTTGATCGTGCCGCCAACAACGGCCGCGCCGGTGGTTTTGTCAACTGGGATCGGCTCGCCGGTGATCATGCTTTCGTCAACATAGGACTGGCCGCTAAGAACGACCCCGTCCACCGCCAGACGCGCCCCCGGTTTCAGGTGTAATGTGTCACCTTCGCGGACCTGATCAACGGGAATTTCAATGACCTTCCCGTCACGTTCCACCCAGGCATCATCCGGGGTCAACGACAACAGGCCCCGGATCGCATCCCCCGTGCGCCCCTTGGCGCGGGCCTCAAGATAACGGCCCAACAGGATCAGGGTCACAATCATTGCAGCACTTTCAAAATACACGTTTTGCGAGCCCTCAGGCAGAACACCCGGCGCAAACGTTGTTACCGTCGAATAGCCCCAGGCCGCAAAAGACCCCAGCGCCACCAGTGAATTCATGTCAGGCCCGCGCCTGATCAGTGCCGGAATACCTTTGGCAAAAAACACCCGCCCCGGACCGGCCAGCACGATGCTGGTCAGAATGAATTGCAAGATGTGGGATGTCTGCAGGCCAATGGTCTGGGCAATATAATGGTGAATGGCGGGAAAGAAATGCCCGCCCATTTCCGCAACAAAAACCGGCAGCGTCAAAAGACCGGCAATGATTAGTGACAGGCGAAGGCGGGCGGCGTCGGCAGCGTGGCGATCAACCGGGTTTGGCGCATCGCCACTGGCACTGGCCTGATCCACGCTGTACCCGGCCCCTTCCACCGCGCGCACCAGATCGGCGCGGTCTGCAACCCCGGTAAACACAGTGACGGTGGCACGCCCGTTGGCAAGGTTCATCGCACTTTCGGACACGCCATCAACACCGTTCAGCGCCGTTTCAATGCGCCCGACGCAGGTTGCACATGTGGCCCCCTGCACATCCAGCATGATGGTTTCAGTTTGCGCAGGATAGCCCGCATCGGCGGTCGCCTGATGAATTTCGGGGGGCGTGGCGGGGGCTGAATAGTGAACGGTCGCCTGCCCGGTCGCAAGGTTTACGGCCGCCGTTTCAACGCCCTTGACCCCGGCCATCGCCCGTTCTGATCGGCCAACACACCCCGCACAGTTCAGGCCCGCCACCTGAAATCTGAGTATTTTTTGGTCGGTCGTTTTTGTATCCAGTGGCATGGGGCGATCCTTTGGCTGCTGCTGGGGGTTACATAGTCCTTCCAGTCACTGGAAGGTCAAGGAAAATACAAAACAATTCTGAAGTTCACTGTCTTGCACAGTTTATCAGTGGGCCTTAGCGTCGGCTGACACGTACTTTGAAGGAACAATCCAATGGTTTTTGATGCCATCGTTGTGGGGGGCGGGATTATTGGCTGCACCCATGCCTATTACCTGTCGCAAAAAGGCCTGCGGGTTGCGATTATTGAAAAGGGCGCCATTGGCGGCGGCACGACGGCCAACAATTTCAGTTGGGCCAATGCCACGTCAAAAACAGCCAGTCATGATTACCACCGCCTGAACGCCCTTGGGGTGGACATGTATGACAAGCTGACCAAAAAGTTCGGCGCACAGGTGATCGGGCTGAACCCCACGGGGGCCATTGGCATCACCCGACGTTCAGATCAGGTGAATTACAAAGCAATGCGCGATCAGGCCGAAACACTGGTTGAATTTGGCTATCCCTGCCGCTGGTTGGGGCGGGATGAATTGCTGACGCTGGAACCCAATTTGGTGATCCCGCAGGACGGTGAGGCAATGTTCACCCCAACCGACAAATGCGTAAACGCCAGCCACTTTGCCCGGTTCATGGCCCAAAAGGTCAAATCAACCGGCGGCAAGGTGTTTGAACATTGCGCCGCCCTTGAAATTGAACTGAATGACAGCGGCGACGTCAGTGGATTGTTGTGTGATCAGGGGCTATTGCAAACCGCGCGGCTTGTCATTGCCACCGGCCCCGACACCCCCCAGGTTCTGGGGGAACTGACAGGGTATGACGGGTTTTCAACACGCTTTCCCATCAACCGGGGTCCGGGCCTGTTGGTGACGACCCCACCGGTGCGCGAAGGGTTCGTTCGCCACCTGTGTCACACCGACATAGACGGCGAATTCCATTTCCTGCCGGATTTCAACGGTGGCCTGCGATTGGCATCAGACGACGCCGACGGGCAGATCATCGAAAACCAATCCCCTGAACACCTGCGCGAACTGGCCGTTGGGTTGCTGTGCCGTATGCAGGGCATCGCACCGGATTTTGCCGGCAAAGCCCTGATCGACGACTGCAAACTGGCCATTGGGATGCGCGCCTACCCCGAAGACGGGGTAAGCATTGCCGGTGCGATGCCGGGGGCCAAGGGGCTGTTTGTTATTGCAACCCACAGCGGCGTCACCCTTGCCCCGGCCCTTGGCAACCTGATGGCGGACCTTGTCGCAGATGGGGCCGTGGCCCCAATGCTGGCGCCGTTCGGGTTGGAACGACTGCCGGGCTTTGGCTAGGCCGGATCAGTAATCCGAGACAATCCCAAACAGCGCCGCAGAGCGCGCACCACTGTTGCAATAGGCCAAAATTGGCCCTGGCAGGGACTTGATCGCCTCTATCAGGTTTTCGATCTCGGCCAGCCCGAGTACACCGTGAGTAATTGGTATATTACGTGTTTGCAGACCTGCCGCCGTGGCGGCTGTGTCGATGTCTGCGAACGCGGGCTGGCCGTGAACTTCGTCGTCGGGCCGATTGCAGATAACCGAACGAAAACCACGTTCGGCAAGGGCCTCAATATGCTCCGGCTGGATTTGTCCGGATACAAAGTAACCTTCGCCCAATTGTTTAATATTCATTTAATTCTTCCCCTACAGACCGTTGACCGGAACCTTAAGATAGCGTTTCCCGTCGCCATCTGCCGGGGGCAGGTTGCCGGCGCGCATATTGACCTGAAGGGACGGGATGATCAGCTTGGGCATATCAAGGGCCGCGTCCCGTTCAGTTCTGAACGCGATGTAATCATCGCGGGTCTTGCCGCCACCAACGTGAATATTGTGTTCTTTTTCCTGCGCCACGGTGGTTTCCCACTGAATTTCACGGCCATTGGGACCATAGTCATGGCACATGAACAGGCGGGTTTCGTCCGGCATAGCCAGAATTTTCTGAATTGAATCGTACAATTCACCCGCGTCACCACCGGGGAAATCGGCGCGCGCCGACCCGCCATCAGGCATAAACATGGTATCCCCAATAAACGCGGCATCCCCGGTAACATGGGTCATGCAGGCCGGGGTGTGGCCGGGGGTGTGGATGACCGTAACGTCAAGGGTGCCGATCTGATAGGTGTCGCCGTCCTTGAACAAACGATCAAATTGCGAACCGTCACGCTGAAATTCTGTGCCTTCGTTGAAAACCTTACCAAAGGTGTCCTGCACCACGGTGATGTTTTCGCCAACACCGATTTTACCGCCCAGTTTGCCCTGAATATAAGGCGCGCCCGACAGGTGGTCGGCGTGAACATGGGTTTCAATCAGCCATTCCAGCGTCAGGTTGTTTTCCTGAATGAACGCAATGATTTCATCAGCGTGGTCATAGGTAATGCGACCGGCGGCATAATCGATATCCATAACAGAATCGATCACCGCGCAGGCATCAGAATTGGGATCCTTCACCACATAGCTGATGGTGTTCGACGCCGGGTCAAAAAACGGCGTTATTTGTGCTTTGGTATCCAGATCAGCATGAAACTCAGCCATCGTTAATTCCTTCAATTCTTATTACCGCCCGGCAATGAAATAATGGGCGCACGAACAACCAAGGGGGAAAAGGAAAGAAAACCATTCGCGCGCCCCCAGTAAACTGGTTGATCATTAGATAGCATTAAGATTTGCAGGTTTCTGTGAGAATGTCACAAAG
>DAOURA010000069.1 GCA_030625325.1 Marinosulfonomonas sp. | reverse complement strand
AGCGATCGGGTCAACTTTTGGTGCAAGGCGCGTAATGATGCCACCAATTGCATAGCCGGCAGAGGCCGCTAGGCATGCAAGGCGCGCCAGTGGTTCGATATCAGTGCCAAGGCTTTTGAACGCGCTGGGGCCAATTAAGATTACAACGCCGATAAAGCCAATGCCAAACCCAAACCCCTTTGGGATGGTAAGTTGATCCCCCGGCACCAGAAAATGCGCCAGCGGCAAGACCAGCAGCGGGACAGCCGCCATTGAAACCCCGGCAAAACCGGACGCCACGTATTGTTGCCCCCAGCTAAGCAAAAAGAAGGGAAAAGCCATTGAACAAAAGGCAAACCCAACCGCGGCAATCCAGATTTTGCCGCCGTTTTCACCTGTAATCGGGGGGAATTTCAGCCCCCTAACCCGAACAAAAACCAACAAGATCACCGCGGCAAGCGCTATCCGTCCAGCCGCAACACTTATTGGCCCCACGTCTTGAAGGGCAATGCTGACGGCCATAAAGGACGCGCCCCAAATCACCCCCAAAACCAGAATTCGCAGCCAGTTTATTGCGCCGGTTTCCATAACAGTTTCCTTGCCGAACAAAAGGGCGCCCCGATGAACCGGGACGCCCTTGGTAGGGTATTTTGATCAGTTTAGTTCTTTTCTTTATCAACCATTTTGCCGGCAGAAATCCATGGCATCATGTCTCGCAGTGTTTCCCCAATTTTTTCGATCTGGTGTTCGTCGTTGTTGCGACGTGTCGCCTTGAACGATGGCTGTCCAACTGCATTTTCCAGCATAAAGTCACGTACAAACTTACCGTTCTGAATGTCGCCCAGCACGGCCTTCATACGGGCCTTTGTTTCGTCATATGGCAGAATGCGCGGGCCGGATACATATTCGCCGTATTCGGCGGTGTTGGAGATGGAATAATTCATGTTGGCAATGCCGCCTTCATAAATCAGATCAACAATCAATTTAACTTCGTGCAGGCATTCGAAATAAGCCATTTCAGGGGCGTAACCCGCTTCGACCAGTGTCTCAAATCCCATGCGGATCAGTTCAACCAAACCGCCGCATAGCACTGCCTGTTCACCAAACAGGTCGGTTTCACATTCTTCGCGGAAGTTGGTTTCGATAATGCCGGAACGTCCGCCACCAATGGCCGAGCAATAGGAAAGGCCAAGCTCCAGTGCTTTGCCGCTGGCATCCTTATCCACAGCTACCAAACAGGGAACACCGCCACCTTTGGTATATTCGCCGCGCACCGTGTGGCCGGGGCCCTTGGGGGCCATCATGATCACGTCGATGCCTTCTTTTGGTTCGATCAAACCAAAGTGAATGTTCAGGCCGTGGGCAAAGGCAATCGCCGCCCCTTCGCGGATATTGTCGCGCACATACTTGTTGTAAGTGTCTGCCTGCAGTTCGTCAGGCATGGTGAACATCATCAGATCACACCATGCGGCGGCTTCGGCAATGCCCATCACGGTCAGGCCTTCGCCTTCGGCCTTTGCGGCAGAGGCAGAGCCTTCGCGCAGGGCAACAACCAGATTTTTGGCGCCACTGTCGCGCAGGTTAAGGGCGTGGGCGTGGCCCTGGCTGCCATAACCGAGGATGGCAACTTTTTTGTCTTTGATCAGGTTAATATCGCAATCACGATCATAGTAAACGCGCATTTTGGCGGTCCTTTATATTGGAATAACTCTGGGTGTAATATATCAAAATATCATCAAAATAGGCCGCAATAATTGCTATATATTAGAAATATTAGTAATAGTAATTTGCGAAAATAAAGAATACAGATATTTTCATGCTTGATAGTCACAACCGCCATTTGTTGCGCCACCTGCAAAATACCCCCGAAGCGTCGGTGTCCGAACTGGCCAGCCGGGCGGGTATGACACCGGCAACTGCGGCGCGGCGGTTGGACAAACTGACCGCACTTGGGGTGTTGAAAGGCCAGCACGCCATCATTGACTGGAAAGCATTGGGTTACAGCGTCGAGGTATCCCTGCGCTTTACCCTTGATAAAACAGCCCCCCGTGCCTTTGACGAATTCATGGCAGAGGCCCGCAAAGTGCCAGAGGTTGTGGAAATACAGACATTTCTGGGCCGGGTTGATGTGCGCCTGTCGGTCATTGCCCGCGACATTTCCCATTATCAGACCATTTATCGCGACCGCATTCTGACCTTGCCCCATATCGCAGATATTGAGGCACTGATGCATGTGGCATCCATCAAGACATCCGAGGCGCTGCCAATATGATTGATCTGGATGATCTGGACCGAAAGCTGCTGTTGGCCCTTGTGCAGGATGCCACCAGCAGTGCACGCGCGTTGGGAACGCGTTTTGGGCTGTCGCAGCCCGCCACCTGGCGGCGGATAAAACGGTTGACCGATGCAGGCGTGATAAGCGGGCGGCGCATTGATCTTGATCTGGAAAAACTGGGCTTTGCCGTTAGTGTATTTTTAGGCGTAAAGCTGGCCACCAAGGGGCGTGTCAGTCTGGAAGACTTTGAACGCGCGGTTAGTGCCATTCCTGAAGTTCAGTCTGTCGAACATGTTTTGGGCATGTATGACTATCGCCTGCGGGTTGTGGCGCGTGATTTGTCAGATTTTGAACGGGTCCTGCGTCGGCGTATCATGACATTGCCGGGTGTGGGCGATGTAGAGGCAAACGTGTTGCTTAGCGAAGAACGCCTGCCGGGCCCAATCGGCGCGAAACCCGGTTGACGCACAGGTTTTCTTTGCCATCCAAACCGGCAAAGGGTAGCTAAGCCCAAACATGAAGGAGTTCCCCCAATGACAGCCCTGCTCGATACAATTGACCCCGATGGCCTGCTTGAATTTTCGGTGGTGTTCACGGACCGATCCCTGAACCACATGAGTGCGACCTTTCAACAGGTCATGCGCGATATCCATGACACGCTGTGCGACGTTTACAACGCCGATACGGCAGTGGTCGTTCCCGGCGGCGGAACCTACGCAATGGAGGCCGTCGCGCGCCAGTTTGCCAGTGGCAAAAAGGCGATGGTTATTCGAAATGGCTGGTTTTCCTTCCGTTGGAGCCAAATTTTTGAAGCCGGCGCAATGGTTTCCGATGAAACGGTTCTAAAGGCGCGCCGCAGCGGTAACGCGATTGATGCGCCCTTTGCCCCGGCACCGATTGATGACGTTGTGGCGCGGATACTGTCCGACAAACCCGATGTCATTTTCGCCCCCCACGTTGAAACGGCATCCGGTATCATTTTGCCCGATGATTATATCAAGGCGGTCGCTGATGCGGCCCATCAGGTTGGCGCGATGTTCGTTCTGGATTGCATCGCGTCCGGTTGTGCTTGGGTGGACATGAAGGAACTTGGCGTTGATGTGCTGATTTCTGCCCCGCAAAAGGGCTGGTCTGCGCAGCCATGCGCCGGTCTGGTGATGATGAACGACACCGCCACCGCGCGCACCAAAGAAACCAAATCCAGCAGCTTTGCAGTCGATCTTGGCAAGTGGCTTTCAATAATGGAGGCCTACACCGGCGGTGGCCACGCCTATCACGCCACCCTGCCCACGGATGCCCTGCGTGCGTTTCGCGACACGATGCTTGAATCCAAGGCCTATGGTTTTGACAAACTGAAACAGGCCCAATGGGATCAGGGCAACCGGGTTCGCGCCCTGTTGGCAAAGCGCGGTATCAAATCGGTGGCCGCCGACGGGTTTGGCGCGCCGGGTGTCGTGGTCAGCTATACCACCGACCCGGATGTTCAGACCGGTAAGAAATTTTCGGCCCTTGGCATGCAGATCGCGGCGGGTGTTCCGCTGCAATGTGATGAAGGTGCGGATTATCGCAGTTTCCGTCTGGGGCTGTTTGGTTTGGACAAGCTTTACGATGTGGACGCCAGCATTGCCCGTCTGGAAGCCGCGCTTGATACGGTGTTTCCCGCGTCCTGATTTCAGCCTTCGCCAAATCCGTTCAGGCGCCCCAAAAAACCGGCCAGATCATTGGTGTGGTGGTGAATATGGGGCGCTGGTTCGGGGTTTGGGGCAACATGCACCGTGCGCATCCCCATGTCGTGGGGCGCGGCCAGGTTTCGGGGGTCATCTTCGAACATTGCCGCCTGTGTCGGGTTCAGCCCGTCGGCCTGAAAAATGGTTTCAAAGGCGGCGCGATCAGGTTTTGGCCTGAATTCGGCGTGTTCCACCCCATAAACCGCATCAAACACACCACTTAATCCGCGTGCGTCCAGAACCCTTTGGGCATAGGGGCCACAGCCATTGGTATAGACAATCTTGCGCCCCGGCAGGGCGGTGATCCCGGCGGCAAGCTGTGGGTCGGGTTGCAGATGTGTCAGATCAATATCATGGACCTGATCCAAATAGGGGGCAGGGTCCACATCATGTTCGGCCATCAACCCGGCCAGCGTTGTGCCATAGGTTTGCCAGTAGTGTTTGCGCAAATGATCCGCCCTGTCGCGTGACACACTAATGGCCGACATGACCCAATCGGTCATCCTGACCTCAATCTGATCAAACAGTGCGGCTTCGGGCGGGTACAGGGTGTTATCCAGATCAAAGACCCAGGCCCGCACGTGGGAAAAATGTTTTGCAACCATGGGCACAGCCTAGGGTGTTCAGGCCCAAGTGTGAAATGGGTTTTGCTGGCAGAGGTGCTTGATTGTGATCCATATCTGATACAGGTTGCCCCCATCACGGAGATACCACATGCAAGAAACCAGAGTGAGCCAAAAAGACGCCTTTCAGTTGATACTGGACGCGATCGATGTGGGAACCTTTAAGCCGGGGGATCGGCTGGTCGAAAGTGATCTGGCCGAACGGTTTGGTGTGTCACGCACCCCCATTCGCGAAGCATTACAGCGCCTTGAAACCCAGTCGCTGTTAAAACGTGACGGGCGCAGCCTGATTGTGGCATCGTTAGATCACAACCAACTGGCGGAACTTTATGTTGTGCGCGCTGAACTGGAAGGGCTGGCCGCCCGTCTGGCCACCAAACACGCCACCCCCGAAGAGGTGCGTGTTTTATGTGATATGCTTGAGGATGACAAAAAACGGCTTGGTGATCCGGCGGCCCTGTCACGGGCGAACCGGCGTTTTCACAAGCAAATTCACCTTGCCTCCCACAACCGCCATTTGGTGCGTCAGCTTGATCTGGTACATCGAACAATGGCATTGCTGGCAACCACATCCCTGGCGGTTGAAGGCCGGGACAAGGCCGCATTGGATGAGCATGAAAAAATCGTTGCGGCAATCAAGTCTGGTGATGGCGAAGCCGCAAATCAGGCGTTAAAGACCCATATTTCAAAAGCATACGAAACCCGCCTTAAGATTGACGCAGAAAGTTTGCGCGACTAAAGCGCCGACGAAGTCGCCGGTTCAGGCGGGATTTCCTGTCTTTGAAATTACTGTGACCATGGGCTGTTTTATCCCAGTAAAATGGCTTTGAAATTAGCTCCCATATGCCTTTGTAGGCGGCCACAGTTGCCAGTGGAAAATAAAAGTGCAGTGTCACCAGCCAGGGCCATAGCCCCCTGTGACGGGTCATTTTAAGGGCAATTGCGCCAACGATCACTGTTGCCAGTTCTGACAAAAGAAACGTAGCACTTAGTAAATAAAAGGCCGTTGACGAAATTGCCCCCTGCAAGGGGTGGCTGATGCCAAACGGTATAACCCAAAAGCCCCATAAAAGCGGCGCGAGCAGAAATTGTGACAGAGCCCCCAGAAACAACACCTGAATCCCAAAAAACCGCCAGGCACCCAGTTCATGCAACAGTTTTCTCGGGTCACGCATGTGCACCGCCCAGGTAATGGCATAGCCCTTTAACCATCGGGACCGCTGGCGCACCCAGGGCCAGATCCGACAGTTGGCTTCTTCTTCAGTCACGGTCGGAAAAAGTTCTGTTCTGTAACCGCGCCGTGCCAGACGAACACCCAAATCTGCATCTTCAGTCACATTATGGGCGTCCCACCCACCAATTTCTTCCAAAGCGTCACGGCGAAAAAAGATCGTGGTACCGCCCAGTGGGATAACAAACCCCAACCGCTCAAGCCCGGGCAGAACAACACGAAACCAGGTGGCATATTCAATGGCAAAGCAGCGTGACAACCAGTTGGTCCGTGAATTATAGAAATCCAGAACACCCTGAAGACAGGCAACATCTGGCCCGCATTCATGAAACCGGCGCGCAACCTTATATAACTGCTCAGGTTCGGGCGCATCCTCGGCGTCATAAACCCCGACGACGGAGCCTTTGCAAAAATCCAATGCGTAATTCAAGGCGCGGGGTTTTGTTTGCAGTTTGGCGCGGGGCACGATGATCTGACGCATCCAATAGGGCAGGTTGGCGTCGTTCAGCGCCCGTTGGGTAACAATGTCGTCCTCTTCAACCACAAGGCAGATTTCCAACAGTGAACGGGGATAGGCGATCCGCCCAAGTCGACGCACCAGCCGCCCGGCGATTTCGCGTTCCTGAAAAAGCGGCACCAGAATTGAAATTTTCGGCAGCTTTATTGCGGGCTTTCCGGTCCTTCGGGACTGGAATAGTGGTTCTTTCCGGGGCGGGGTACCCAGAATTTTCCATGCCGCAGCAGCCTTTAGCGCGGTGTTAAAGACCAATGCAATGATGGCCCAACCTGTTAACACCAGCATGGTCGCGCGCGGGGCGCTAATCAGGCCGGCAATCAGAATGATTAGCATTGCCACTGCAAACCGTGCCATTGCGCCTGTGTTCCATTCCCGGCAGCTTTCACTGGCCGCCACGCGGGTTTCCGCGCGCCGCACCAGCGCGCCCCGGCTGGTCTGTAATATGGCATTTTGAATGTCACGCTCTGGTGCCACAACCATCAAAACCTTTCCGAAATTTGCAGGAAGGTGTTCCAGAATATTGTTGAAAACCTCTGGTCGGCTGGTCGCCACCAGTGTGGCCGCGCCAACCCGTTTCCAGGGTACAATTCCAAGATGCAGGCAGGCTTCTACGCCGATTGTCGCAATCAGCCTGGCATCGGGCCTGCAGCTCTGCAAATCGGCCACATCACAGTTGAACTGGATCGCCAGTCCTTGAAATAGCCCTGCCTCGCTAATCATTTCGTTGGCCAGTAAAATATCCCCAAACCGGGCGTCTTCATGTTTGCGCAGCGCCATTGCCCTAACCATATCGCCGGCAGACAGCTCACCTATTTTCATCAGGATATTGCCGATCAGCATCCGCCCATGGCTTAACTGCGGGTTTCGCAGCACCAAAGGTGCCACAGGGGCAGGGGGCAATAGGTCGGGGGTGGGCGTGATGTTCATTTGGGTGTCACTGGCGTTTGGGTTGTGACCACCCTTGGAGGTTTTTGGTTAATGCCTGATTAATGGCACAGATATTCACCCACGCTTTTCAATGGCGTCTACAAAACGATCAAAAAGATAGTTGCTGTCTTGCGGGCCGGGGCTGGCCTCTGGATGGTACTGAACAGAAAAAACCGGCCGGTCCGCCATGCGAATTCCGCAGTTGGAGCCGTCAAACAAACTAACGTGGGTTTCGCGCAGGCCTTCGGGTAACGTCTGGCTATCAACGGCGAAACCGTGGTTCATCGACGTAATTTCAACCTTGCCGGTTTCCAGATCTTTCACCGGGTGGTTGGCCCCGTGATGGCCGTGGTTCATCTTAATCGTCTGCGCACCAAGTGCGAGCGCCAGCATTTGATGCCCAAGACAAATTCCAAAAACTGGCAAGTCTTTTTCCAAAATTCCACGGATCATCGGAACCGCATATTTACCGGTTGCCGCAGGGTCGCCCGGCCCGTTGGACAGGAACACGCCAACCGGATTATGGGATAAAACTTCCTCGGCGGTGGCGGTGGCTGGCAGAACTGTCACGTCACACCCGGCCGATGCCAGACAGCGCAAAATATTGCGCTTGGCACCAAAATCAATCGCCACAACTTTGTGGCCCGGCGTGGTGCGGTTTTTGTACCCGTCAGGCCAGTCCCATTTGACCTCATCCCAATGATAGGACTGCGCGCAGGTCACGTCTTTGGCAAGGTCCAGACCTTCCAGACCGGGGAACGCCCGGGCGGCGGCGACCAGTGCCCCAATATCAAAGTTCCCATTAGGGTCGTGGGCCAGGGCAACATGTGGCGCGCCCTGTTGGCGGATTGCGCGGGTCAGGCGGCGCGTGTCCAGCCCGCCAATGCCGATGCGGCCACGCTTGGCCAGCCAGTTGGTCAGATGCTCGGTCGCGCGCCAGCTTGACGGCTCCGTCGGATCCCATTTGACAACCATTCCGGCGGCCACAGGGTTGTTTGCTTCGTCGTCATCGGGGTTGGTGCCAACATTGCCGATATGGGGAAAGGTAAATGTCACGATCTGACCGGCATAGGACGGGTCAGTCATGATTTCCTGATAACCGGTCATGGCGGTGTTAAAACACAGCTCTGCCTCGGTCTGGCCGGTGGCGCCAAATCCTTTGCCGTAAAACAAAGTTCCATCCGCCAGCGCAAGGCAGGCCGTTGGTTTATCGGTCACGGATGGTGCGGACATGGCAAGGCCCCTGATGCTGGAAATTGTCGGGAACCTAAGGAAAGCGGCGGCGCGGGTCAAGGGAATCGCTTATTTAACTTACTGAATAATAACAGTAACTTAGAAAAGAAAACACCTGTTGCCACACGAATCCTGCCGGGGTAATGTGGGAACTTCGAAAGCTCTGGGGATGAAACGAGCGATGGATATGCGAAACCGTGTCAATGACGCGCTGAAAGAGGCTATGAAAGCCGGGGAGGTTGAGCGCCGCTCAACCCTGCGTCTTATCAATGCTGCGATTAAAGACCGTGATATTGCCCTGCGTGGCGAAGGCAAAGATGCCGGGGTGGGCGATGCAGAAGTCCTTGGTATTCTTGGCAAAATGGTCAAGCAACGTCAGGAAAGTGCGCGCGCCTACGAAGAAGGCGGGCGTCTGGAACTGGCGGAAAAAGAGCGTTCTGAAATCGGCATAATAGAAGAATTCCTGCCCCAACAACTAAGCCAGGAAGAAGTGGATACGGTAATCGCAGACGCGATTTCAAAGGCCGGGGCGACGTCGATCCGTGACATGGGTAAGGTCATGGGCGTGCTCAAATCCAAATACACCGGCCAGATGGATTTCGGCTGCGTCGGCGCCAAGTTGAAACGGCTGTTGGGGTAGTAACGGCGGTTTTGTGAAACCTTTGCAGTTCAAATTGATCGCACGGCAGGTGTTATTTTAATAACAATAATGATAATGAATAACTAGCGATGCGCAAGTTGTTGTGTGGTGAAATTGGATAATGATTTTTTAACCGATTGGGAAATAGCACTGGATAAACCAATCTGGAATTCCTTGGGCGACGTGTACGAGCGCGCCGGTCTGTCGCAGGACGAAACGGCGGCGCTTGATGAATACAATAGTATTACCAAATACCATCTGTTGCGCTTCAAACACCCCATGGTCACCGGGTTTCGGGGGCCATCACTTGTTCGACGCCTTGCTGGGTATCTTCGATTCTTCAACAGCGAAGCAGTCCGAAACACAGACGGTAACGAACCTCCTAGACGAACATTCATCAAGGAAATGTTCAATGATACAAAAACCCACCATTGTTCTGTTCGTGCTGTGGAACGCCAGCTCTCCTCCGGTGTCATCGAAAAAGGGACTGCCTTTAGCTCTAGAGTGTGGTCGACGGTGTTTTGGGATAAATTGGCCGAACTTCAGGTCCTGACGTTCTTTTGTGCTAACGGCTATACGGTTGAGCTTCCTGCCCGCAAAGCGAAAGGCAAGCAGCCCGAATTCTTCATCCAAGCCGGAGAAACTAAGCTCGGCGTCGAGGTTAAAAACCTAAATTGTGACGTGGTGCTTGATCACGTCTTCGGCGATTTTGACTTCTTCGTGGAACAAATGCGCAATGAATCGCATTGGATTGGAGGCAAAAATGTTGCGTTACCGAAGGACTACCGAAAAATTGTGGGGATGATCGAACGCCAGTACAAAGCCGCGGCTCAGAAGTTTTCTGTTAAGGAGGGTCTTATCTTCATCTACGTTCCGTGGGATTCGAACGTCCTAGGAAAATATTTTGAAAAATGGGTGAATACGCTCTTATTGTCATGGCGCAACGGAGAAGACCTGCGCGTTGCCGGTCTGGTATTTGTCTTTGACCGCACCACGATATTCTTAGAAAACCCATGCAATCTGATACTGAAAGAAGGGCTTTGTTTTGATCAAATCAGTTTGGAAGATATTAAAAAAACTTACGAACGTTGCGCCGAGTACAAGCTATGGCCGCGTTGACTGCCAGCCTCGCAACTTTTAGCTTATTTTGAATAACTGATGGGGCTTGTTCTTTCCCCAGTGAGTTTTCGGCGTCCCATCACCTTAGCTTCACCCCCCCCCACCCACCATGCAAAAAGGCCCCGGCGTGAACCGGGGCCTTTGTTGATTAGTGGTCCCATTTCAGGGGCACGGTGTTGCCAGCCTTAATGGCTGTGGCCTTTGTCCCAGTCAGACTGCTTGGGCAGGGTTTCGAACGTGTGCTCTGGTGGGGGGGATGAAAGTGTCCATTCCAGTGTGTCTGCGTATTCACCCCAATAGTTATCTTCGGTGACTTTCTTGCCCCATTTCAGGGTGTAGATCATGATTCCGATGAAAAAGATGAAAGATGCAAACGACAGGAACGCGCCCCATGATGACAGTTCATTCCATTTTGCAAAGGCTTC
>DAOURA010000098.1 GCA_030625325.1 Marinosulfonomonas sp. | reverse complement strand
ATTTTTCAGGGCGGGGATAACCGGATCGTCTTTGCAATTCCTTATGAGGACGATTTTACCCTGATCGGCACCACGGATGGTGATTTTGACGGCCCGCCTGACCGCGCGGTTTGCACCGATGAAGAGGCCGCGTATCTTTGCGCATTCGTATCCGAATACTTTGAAACCCCCGTTACCACGGATGACATCGTCTGGAGCTATTCCGGCATTCGCCCACTTTATGATGATGGTGCATCATCCGCAACTGAGGCCACGCGCGATTATGTCCTGTCACTGGACGGGGGCGAAGGCGCGCCATTGCTGAACATCTTTGGCGGCAAAATCACCACCTATCGGCGTTTGGCCGAAGAAGCCCTGAAAAAACTATCGTCAAAAATGCCCCTGCCCAACAAAACCTGGACAGCCGGGGTGCCATTGCCGGGCGGGGATTTTGCGGTTGATGGGGCTGGGGCGCTGATTGAACAGTTGCAATCCCAATATCCGTTTTTGTCGTTCATCTGGGCGCGCAGAATGGTCCGCGGCTATGGCACAGAGGCCCGCGAAATTTTGGGTGATGCCAAATCCGCCACCGACCTGGGCACCGATTTTGGGGCAACCCTGTCCGAGGCCGAGGTTAAGTGGCTAATAACCAAAGAATTTGCAAAATCGGGTGATGATATCCTGTGGCGGCGCACCAAACTGGGCCTGCATATGACACCAGAACAGGCCGCCGCCCTTGATTTGTGGGTTGGCAAAAAATTGGCAAAATCCGGGGGAACCTAATGAAACATATTCTGGCAATCGATCAGGGAACCACATCCAGCCGGGCGATCATTTTTGACGAAGCCATGCAGATCGTCGCCACCCAGCAGCAGGAATTTGAACAGCACTTTCCAAATTCGGGTTGGGTTGAACATGCCCCAGACGATTTGCTGAATACCACCCTGTCCACCTGCCGGGCGGTGATGAATGATATTTCCGGCGGTGTTGAATCCGTCGCTGCGATCGGCATTACAAATCAGCGCGAAACGACACTAATATGGGATAAAACCACCGGAAAACCGGTTTACAACGCAATTGTCTGGCAAGACCGGCGCACCGCCGACATGTGCCGCGCCCTAAAGGCAGACGGGCTGGAAGACCTGATCACCGAACATACCGGCCTGTTGCTGGACCCCTATTTTTCATCCACCAAGGTGAGATGGATTTTGGATAATGTTGATGGCGCGCGTGATCGGGCCGAACGGGGTGAACTGCTGTTTGGCACGGTGGATTGCTATCTTATCTGGCACCTGACCGGGCGCACGGCCCACGTAACAGACGCCACCAACGCCGCACGCACCATGTTGTATGATATTCGAAACGGCTGTTGGGACAGGGAAATTTGCGCCGCACTGGATATCCCCATGGGGATTTTGCCTAAGGTTCTGGATTGTGCGGCCGATTTTGGCACCACCGACCCGGATCTGCTGGGCCGGGCGATCCCGATCCTTGGGGTTGCCGGGGATCAACAGGCCGCAACAATCGGGCAGGCGTGCTTTGAAACCGGCAT
Source organism: Marinosulfonomonas sp. (assembly GCA_030625325.1). Lineage (GTDB taxonomy): Bacteria > Pseudomonadota > Alphaproteobacteria > Rhodobacterales > Rhodobacteraceae > NVTR01. Next base: position 6,319 of record DAOURA010000098.1, on the reverse strand, counting down.
GATGAAATCAACCTATGGCACCGGGTGTTTTGCGCTGCTTAATACGGGGGGCGATATTGTGCGCTCCAAATCCAAACTGCTGACCACCATCGCCTATCAGTTGGACGGCGTGCCGACTTATGCGCTTGAGGGGTCGATATTTATTGCCGGTGCGGTTGTTCAGTGGCTGCGCGACGGGCTGGGCATTATTGACACTGCCGCCCAGACCCAAGGGTTGGCCGAACAGGCCGATCCGGGGCAAACCCTGTATATGGTGCCCGCCTTTACCGGCCTTGGTGCGCCCTATTGGGACGCAGAATGCCGTGGGGCGATCTTTGGTCTGACGCGGGCGTCCGGCCCGGCGGAATTTTCCCGCGCCGCACTGGAAAGCGTTGGTTTTCAAACCCGTGATCTGCTGGACGCCATGCGCGCCGACTGGGCCGCATCTGGCACCCACGGGGCGTTGCGGGTTGACGGCGGCATGGCCGCGTCCGACTGGGCGATGCAGTTTTTGTCCGACATCACCGGCGCCCCTGTGGACCGGCCCACTGTTTTGGAAACCACGGCCCTTGGCGTGGCGTGGCTGGCGGGAATGCGCGCCGGGCTTTACCCTGACAGGGACGGGTTTGCGAAAACCTGGGCACTGGAACGGCAGTTTTTGCCGACAATGGATGACGGGATTCGCGCCGAACGTTACGCCGGATGGCAAGACGCAGTGTCCAGAACCCTTAGCGTTAAAGACTAATTCACAGCCTGTCACGCATCGCAAACCAAACCATCGCCAGCACCAGCAGGGGCCAGCGCATCGCCACACCGCCGGGAAAACGCGGCGTTGGCACACCGGCCAACAGGTCAAACTTTTCCGCCTGCCCGGCGATTGCCTGCGCGGCCAGCTTACCGCCAAGTGTTGCCATCGCCACCCCATGCCCGGAATAACCACTGGCGCTGATGATATTGCCCCCCAGCCGTTCAAAGTGGGGCATCCGGTTCATGGTGATCCCAAGGGTGCCGCCCCAGGCGTAATCGATCTGAATATCCTTTAGCTGGGGGAAAATCCGGGCCATGGGTTTGCGCACCAAACCCGCAATGTCACGCGGGAACTTATAGCCATAACTTTCACCACCCCCAAACAACATCCGCCGATCTTCTGACAGGCGGAAATAGTTGATCACAAACTTACTGTCGGCCACCGCGTAATTGTTGCGGATCAGGGCCTCGGCCTCTTGCTCACTCAGGGGCTTTGTCGCGGCAATAAAGTTGTTGATCGGCATCACCCGCGCCGCCACCTGCCCCTGTAATTTACCCAAATACCCGTTGCAGGCCAACACCACATGGCGCGCTGTAATATCTGAATGCCGGGTGCGCACAACCGCGGGTGAGCCTTGCGCCAATTCGGTAACACGGGACTGTTCATAGACCCTAACACTGGCCTTTTGGGCCACTTTTGCCAGACCCAGCGCAAAGCGCAGCGGGTGAATATGCCCACCGCCCGTGTCAAGCGTGCCCCCATAATAGGCGAGCGAACCCACCAGATGGCGGATTTCATCCTGTGAAAGGGTGCGGATTTTGTCATAGCCATATTCGTCACGCAACTTACCGGCATAGGCGTGACTGTCCGCCACATAACGCCTGCGGTGGTCGGCGTGAATAATACCGTCAACAAACCCACAATCCATGGCGTTTTCATCGATCAGGTCCCGCACCAGTTGCACCGATTCAAGGGCCATGTCCCACAGGCCACGGGCGCGGGCCCGACCAACCATCTTTTCCAGTGCGCCCTGTTCCAGCCGCTGGCCGGTGCCGACCTGTCCGCCATTGCGCCCGGACGCCCCAAACCCCACCCGGTGCGCGTCCAGCACGATAACATCATACCCCATTTGCCCAAGGTGTAGCGCCGCCGACAGCCCGGTAAACCCGGCCCCGACAATGCACACATCACATGTCAGGCTGCCCCGGGCCTGCGCAAATGGGGCCAGTTGTTGGGAACTGGCCCCATACCATGACGGCGGGTATGCGCCAATTTCGTCATTTGAGGTCAAAATATCCAAGGGTTTACCCGGCCTTGAACAAACCGTCCGCCTGCACGGTTTTATAGGTTTCATCAATCGCCTGATAGGCCCGCCCAACCAGCGTATCAATATCTGGTTTTGTCAGGATCAGGGGGGGTGAAATGATCATCCGGTCGCCAACATGGCGCATCACCAGATTATTGGCAAAACACCGGTCACGACAAATCAACCCAACCGTGCCCGCCGGGGCGGCAAACGGCGCACGCGCGGATTTATCCGGCGACAGGGCCAGTGAACCAACCATACCGACACTGTTGGCCTCGGCCACCATAGGGTGATCGGCAAGCTGTTTCCATTTTTGTGCCAGATAGGGCCCGGTGTCCTGTTGAACCGTTTCAATCAAGCGTTCTTCCTGCAAAATACGCAGATTTTCCAGCGCCACAGCGGCCGCAACCGGGTGCCCTGAATAGGTATAGCCGTGGTTGAAATCACCGGCATTTGCAATAACGCCTGCCACTTCGTCACTGACCATTGACCCGCCAATCGGCGCATAGCCAGAACTCAGCCCCTTGGCGATTGTCATGATATCCGGCCGGATGCCAAAGGTCTGCGAGCCAAACCAATTACCCGTGCGCCCAAAACCACAGATCACTTCGTCCGCGATCAGCAAAATTTCATGGGCGTCGCATATCCGCTGAATTTCCGGCCAGTAGGTTTCAGGCGGAATGATCACACCACCCGCCCCCTGAATAGGTTCGCCGATAAAGGCGGCAACTTTGTCTTCGCCCAGTTCATTGATCGCCGCTTCTAACTGGCGCGCCCGTTCCAGGCCAAATTCTTCGGGTGATAAATCACCGCCTTCGGCGTACCAGTTTGGCTGATCAATATGGTGAATGTCCGGGATCGGCAGACCGCCCTGTGCGTGCATTGCGTCCATTCCACCCAAACTGGCGGCGGCCACGGTTGACCCGTGATAGGCGTTCTTGCGGCTGATTATGATCTTCTTGTCCGGTTTCCCCTTGGCCGCCCAATAGTGTCTAACAAGGCGAATATTGGTATCATTTGCCTCGGACCCTGACCCGGCAAAGAACACTTGGTTCAAATCCCCCGGCACCAGTTCCGCCAGTTTTATCGCCAGCGCAATCGCCGGCACATGGGTGGTTTGGAAAAACGTGTTATAATACGGCAGCTCGCGCATCTGACGCGCCGCCACATCGGCCAGTTCATCCCGCCCATAGCCGATGTTCACACACCAAAGCCCGGCCATTGCGTCCATCAACTGATGCCCTTCAGAATCTGTCAGGGTTACCCCCTTGGCAGATTTTATCACCAGCACACCTTTTGCCGCCAGTTCCGCACCGGCGGTGAAAGGATGCATGTGGTGGGCGGCGTCCAGTGCCTGCAACTCGGCCGTTGGTGGGTGATTTGTGATCATGTCCATTGCATGACTCCTTGCTCGGCGCGCGCGCCTATACGTTCAAAAGTAAGTGCTGACGTTCCCAAGGGGAAATTTCGCGTTGAAACTCTTCCAGTTCGGCGCGTTTTATGGCCGAAAACAGCTGGCAGAAATCTTCCCCCAGACTGTCGCGCAAGGCCTGATCATCGCTGAACCCGTCCAGTGCTTCGTCCAGGTTGCGGGGTAAAATTGCGCCCTCTTCAAATACCTCGCCCTTGGCGGGCGGGTCCGGGTCAATTTTATTGACCATCCCAAGGTATCCACAGGCCAAACTGGCGGCAAAGGCCAGATATGGGTTTGCATCAATGCCGATCACCCGGTTTTCAACGCGCCGTGCATCGGGCGAAGAATTGGGAATGCGCAAGCCTGTGGTGCGGTTGTCGGCGGCCCATTCCAGATTGGACGGCGCACTTTGCCCCGCCGAAAACCGGCGGTACGAATTAACAAATGGCGCAATCAGCGGCATGGTTGATTTCAAATGCCGCTGTGAGCCACCGATAAAATGCAAAAATTCCGCCGTATGGCTGCCGTCAGGGTTTGAAAAAATGTTCTGCCCGGTTTTGGCGTGAACAATGCTTTGATGAATATGCATCGCACTGCCCGGTTCATCGCGCATTGGCTTTGACATAAAGGTGGCGAATGTTCCGTTTTTCAGGGCGGCTTCGCGAATGGTGCGTTTGAAATAGAACACCTGATCCGCCAGAACCAGCGGATCACCATGCAGCAGGTTGATTTCCAACTGCCCGGCGCCACCTTCCTGGGTCAGGGTGTCAATCGCCAGGCCCTGCGCCTCGGCAAAATCATAAATCGTGTCCACAACCGGCCCGTATTCATCCACCGCCACCATTGAAAACGCCTGCCGCCCGGCGCCGCGCCGACCGGTGCGCCCCACGGGCGGTTCAATGGGTTCATGGGGGTCAACGTTGGGCTTGGTTAGATAAAATTCCAACTCTGGCGCCACAATGGGGCACCAGCCTTTGGCGCGGTACAGGTCAAGAACGCGCTTTAAAACATTGCGCGGGGCAACTGAAACCGGTTCGCCCTCTCGGGTTTCCAGATCATTGATCACTTGTAATGTAACATCATCGGCCCATGGAACGGCGGACGCAGTTGCCATATCGGGGCGCAGGACAATGTCGTATTCTGTCCACTGGTTTTCGATATTTTCCATATCGACGTATTCGCCGGTGATCGTCTGATAAAACAACGATATCGGCAGGAAAAACGTCTGATCCGGTGAAAATTTGTAGATCGGCATCGATTTGCCGCGCGACATGCCGGCAAGATCTGGAATGATGCATTCCACCTCTTCTATTCGCCGACCGGCCTGATAGTCGCGAAAAGCTGTTGGCAGGGAATTTCCCCAATTCATTTTTTCACTTGTCGTCACGATCTCACCGGTCTGTTGTTGGCTTTCACCTTAGAGCGTAATTTTGCACCCGTTTGGCGTATAGTTTTCACAATATGATCAAATTATTTTCTGTCAATCTGAATCCAACTTTGGTGCATGTTCCAACGACTGCCGGATACCGTCATGCCCCTGTTGCAAATCTTCGCTAATGGCCTGCGCAACGGCGCGGCCATCCCGCGCGCGCATTCCGGCCAATGCGTCACTGTGTTTATCAGGCAGGTTTGCCGTGCCGTAGCGCCCCAGAACCACCCGCAATGACGGACCAATCCGCAGCCACAGCGCCCCGGCCATCGACATCAAGATCCGCGCATCCGACAGCCGGTACAGCGCGTCATGAAACCGATAGTTATATTCAAGATAGTCCCGCACATTTCCCTGTGCGATCGCGATATTTAAGGAATTATCAATCTTTTCAAGACGCTCTATATCCGCCGCATCCATCCGGTTGGTGGCCAATTCCGCCAGTTTCGGTTCAATTGACAGCCGGGCGAACGAAATTTCTTCCAGTTGGGTCAATGACAGTTCGGGCAGAATGATCCGCCTGTTGCCCTGAAATTCCAACGCCCCCTCAGCCGTCAGGCGGCGAATGGCCTCTCGCACCGGGGTTATGCCGACGGACAGTTCCTGCACCAATCCATGTATCGTGACCGGCTGGCCCGGTGTGAATTCACCAAACAGGATCATTTCACGAATCTGACGATAGACCAGTTCATGGGTTGGCAGGTTTTGGGCCGGCTTGTTCACGCGAACACTTTCATTTTAGCGGGTTGAATCATAACCAGTTCACCCGTGAATCGAAATCTTTCTGCCCCAGTGAAAACTTGTTATTGCTTTTTGTCAAATTTTTTGATCAAATTATCCGATGGGGCGACCGGCCCTTGAACCAACGGGAGAGAATTCATGAAAACCAACTGGCTACCGCTGGCCGCCGCCCTTGCCCTTGGCGCAAGCGCTGTGACGGCCGAAGAGGTCCGTGTTTACAACTGGTCCGACTATATTGACGAGACGCTGCTTGAAAAGTTTGAATCTGAAACCGGGATCAAACTGATCTACGATGTTTTTGATTCCAACGAGGTTTTGGAAACAAAGTTACTGGCCGGCAATTCCGGTTATGATGTTGTTGTGCCGTCGGCAAATTTTCTGCAACGCCAAATCACCGCAGGTGCCTTTCAGGCCCTTGATTTTTCCAAGCTGCCAAATGCCGAAAACCTGTGGGACGTGATTAAGGACCGCACCGAACAATACGACCCCGGCAATGCCTATTCGGTCAACTATATGTGGGGCACCACCGGTATTGGCGTAAATGTCGGCAAGGTTGCCGAAGTGTTGGGTGATGATGCGCCGATCGGCTCGCTTGCGCTGGTGTTTGACCCGGCAAATATGGAAAAGCTGCAATCTTGTGGCGTACATTTTCTGGATGCCCCCGCCGAAATGATCCCTGCGGCGCTGGCCTATATTGGTGAA
>DAOURA010000149.1 GCA_030625325.1 Marinosulfonomonas sp. | reverse complement strand
GCGTCCATGCCGGGGGTGATGGCGTCAAGGTATTCGACAACTGTGACCTCGGCCCCCAGCCGCGCATAAACCGAGCCAAGTTCAAGGCCGATCACACCGGCTCCGATCACCACCATTTTCTTAGGGGTCTTGGCCAGTGACAGCGCACCGGTGGATGTCACAACGATTTTTTCGTCAACCTCAACACCGGGCAGGGAGGAGGATTCTGAGCCTGTTGCAATCACGATATTTTTGGCTGTGTGGGTGTCGTCACCAACGGTGACCTGACCGGCGGCGGGGATTGAGCCCCAGCCTTTTAGCCAGTCTATCTTATTCTTTTTAAACAGGAATTCTATGCCCTTGGTGTTTTGGGCAATGACGTCATCCTTATAGGATTGCATCTGTTGCCAATCGACCGAGGGGGATTTTCCCTTTAACCCCATTTTGGCGAAATTGGTTTGGGCATCATGCAGCGAGTGCGTGGCGTGCAGCAGGGCCTTGGACGGGATGCAGCCAACGTTCAGGCAGGTGCCGCCAAGGGTGTCGCGCCCTTCGACCACGGCCGTTTTCAGGCCCAGTTGTGCGCAGCGAATGGCGCAGACATAGCCGCCCGGACCGCCACCGATGATGATTACGTCATAGTCTGCCATTGGGCACTCCTAGGGTGAAAAGTAGGATATGAATTGCATATGATTTCCATATGAATTGCATATGACTGAAATTCGGGTGAATTGGGGGGCGCTGGCGGGGTGTTTCAAGTCAAAGCGCCAAAAAGTAGAGCGAGATTGTCGCCGCAAAACCAATGACCCATGTCAGGGTGCGCAGGCCGGTGATGCCAAAGGCGTAGGCCGGCAGATAGATCACGCGCGCAATCAGAAAGACCTGCGCGGCGATCAGGGATGCGTCACTGAACGTGTCCTTGACGGCCAAAATCAGAATTGCCGGGGCAAACAGGACCATGGCCTGAATGGCGTTGTTCTGGGCGCGGTCCAGCCGGGCGGTGGTGCCGGTGGCAGAGCGGGCTTCGTCACGCGCCGACAACAGGTAGCTGATACCAAACTGGCCCATGGCACCCGAGGTTTGCAGGGCAACCGCGATGGCCACGATGAGGCCGTAGATCGCGAGGATTGAGAGTTCACTGTCAAACATGGGGGTGCCTTTCAGACGGGTACGGTTGGGGTGTCATATGCTCATCATATGTGTGGCGGTTGTGCAAGTGGCGGGCTGGGTTTTGGGGACTGACGGCCCAGCCGCTGCTGATCGCGATAGTGTAGAGTCGCCGGTGGCGGGGATCAGGACGACGATGAGGGATTCTGGGGTCAGCATTTTGTTTCAACTGTGACGAGTGCGTCGACCGTCCTTTTTAGTAGTAAGAAAGGCCTGTTGGCCTGCGGGCGCATCACTATGGAAACGATAAACGAGCAAAGTAAAATGACTGCGCCTTGCCAGAACCATTCAGCGGCGAAAGCAAGTATGGCTGCGACCACAATATTGAACGGCAAGGCAAGAGACAGACCACCAAAAAGATCTGCAGATGATTTGGCGTCGTAGTATGCTTGAAAAAGGAAATCATTATTAATTTGAATGACCGAGACCAGAAGCTCGCTCTCAAGGTTATGTCCAATCGAGTCTCTGATGCGGCGGCTGACGAGAATAAAAAGTAGCCCACTGACGTATGTAAAAAACAGTGACATAAAAAGAAAGACAGGCTTCACTAAATTAGCCATGCCAGATGTGCTCCAGCTGATCTGATCTTTAAATTCAGTGACGGACAGGCTGGTCTCTTGTTGAAATACGAACAATGCCATCGGAAATGTCAGGAATTGGATGCTCCCGATTCCTAACGCAGTGAGCGCACGGGGAAATGTGCTGTTTGATCTCAGAAAATGCTCAATCATAGGTCCATCAACAACCGCCGGGGATCTTCCAGTGCTTCTTTTACCCGCACAAGGAAGGTTACAGCACCTTTGCCGTCTACGATGCGGTGATCATAGCTTAGCGCAAGGTACATCATAGGGCGAATGACGATTTCGCCGTTGATGGCCATTGGGCGGTCCTGAATTTTGTGCATGCCTAAGATGCCCGATTGTGGGGGGTTCAGGATCGGCGACGACATCAGGGAGCCATAAACCCCGCCGTTGGAAATGGTAAAGGTGCCGCCCTGCATTTCGGCCATGGAGAGTTTGCCGTCTCGTGCGCGCGCGCCTTTTTCGGCGATGGCCTTTTCGATGTCGGCAAATGACATGGCGTCGGCGTCGCGGATCACCGGCACCACAAGGCCGGGGGGGGTGCCGGCGGCGATGCCCATGTGGACGAATTTGTTATAGACCACATCGGTGCCGTCAATTTCGGCGTTGACCTCTGGCACTTCGTTCAGGGCGTGGCAGCAGGCCTTGGTGAAGAACGACATAAAGCCCAGTTTAACGCCGTGCTTTTTAAGGAACAGGTCTTTGTATTCGCGGCGCAGGGCCATGACCGCGGACATGTCGACCTCATTATAAGTGGTCAGCATGGCGGCGGTGTTTTGGCTTTCTTTCAGACGTCTGGCAATAGTCTGGCGCAGGCGGGTCATTTTTACCCGTTCTTCGCGGGATGCGTCATCGGCGCTGACGGGGGCGCGGGGCACGGCGGCGGGTGCCGGGGCGGGCGCGGGCGCAGGGGCGGCGGCAAGGGCCTTGGCGACGTCGTCCTTCATGATGCGGCCATCGCGGCCGGTGCCTGTGACCTGATCGGCGGTGATCCCGACCTCTGCCATTGCTTTTTTGGCTGAGGGCGCGTTTTCAACGTCTTTGCCGGTGGTTGGTTCGGGTGCTTTTCCGGGTGCTGGGGTTTCAGCCTTGGCGGCTGGTGTGGCGGCCGCGCCTTCGCTGATTGTGGCGAGCAGGGCGTCAACGCCGACGGTGTCGCCCTCGGCTGCGACAATTTCGCCAAGGGTGCCGGCGACGGGGGACGGGACTTCGACGGTGACTTTGTCGGTTTCCAGTTCGCACAGCATTTCGTCAACGGCGACGGCGTCACCGGGTTTTTTGAACCATGTGGCAATGGTGGCCTCGGTTACGCTTTCGCCAAGGGTGGGTACGCGGACTTCTGTGGACATGATGGGTTATCCTTCGGTGCTAAGCGCGGCGTCAATCAGCGCGCTTTGTTGTGCTTTGTGCTGGCTGCCAAGGCCGGTGGCAGGTGAGGCAGAGGCGGGGCGCCCGGCATAGGTGGGGCGTTTGTGGTTGGCGTCGATCCGGGTCAGGACCCATTCGATATTGGGTTCGATGAAATTCCATGCGCCCTGATTTTTGGGTTCTTCCTGACACCAGACCATTTCGGCCTGTTTGAAGCGCCCCATTTCCTTGACCATCGAAAGGGCAGGGAAGGGGTAATATTGTTCAATGCGCATCAGGTAAACGTCGTTAATACCGCGCGCGTCCCGTTCGGCCAGCAGGTCGTAATAGACCTTGCCCGAACACAGGACGACACGTTTGATTTTGTCGTCGCCCACCAGTTCGGTGTCTGATGCACCCTTTTGGGCGTCATCCCACAAAACCCGGTGAAAGCTGGACCCGGTGGTGAAATCGTCAGTTGCTGATACCGCCATTTTGTGGCGCAGCAGGGATTTGGGCGACATCATGATCAGCGGTTTGCGATAGTTGCGGTGCATCTGACGGCGCAGGATGTGGAAATAGTTCGCCGGGGTCGTGCAGTTGGCCACGATCCAGTTGTCACCGCCGCACATTTGCAAAAACCGTTCAAGGCGGGCGGATGAATGTTCGGGGCCTTGCCCTTCGAAACCGTGGGGCAGCAGGACCACAAGGCCGGACATGCGCAGCCATTTTGCTTCGCCCGAGGAAATGAACTGATCAAACATGATCTGGGCACCGTTGGCGAAATCGCCAAACTGGGCCTCCCACAAAACCAATGCGTTGGGTTCAGCCAGTGAATAGCCGTATTCAAACCCCAGTACCGCGTATTCCGACAGCATGGAATCGATGACTTCGTAGCGCGGCTGACCCTGACGGATATTGTTCAGCGGGTAATAGCGTTCTTCGGTGTCCTGATTGATGATGCCGGAATGGCGATGGCTGAAGGTGCCGCGCGTGCTGTCCTGACCGGCAAGGCGAATTGGAAAGCCTTCGGTGATCAGTGAGCCAAACGCCAGGGCTTCGCCTGTGGCCCAGTCAAACCCTTTGCCGGCTTCAAACATTGCCGCCTTGGCGTCCAGCAGGCGACCGATGGTTTTATGCACCGGAAAGCCGTCGGGCAGGCGCGTCAGGGCGGCGCCCACATCGGCCATGGTTTCGGGGGGAATTGCGGTTTTTCCACGCTGATATTCCTGGCCCCGTTTGTTCAGGTGTGACCAGCGCCCGTCCAGCCAGTCGGCCTTGTTGGGTTTATAGTCTTTGCCGATCTCGAATTCTTCGTTCAGATAGGCCTGAAAGCTGGCCTTCATGTCTTCAATTTCGCCTTCGGGGATCAGGCCGTCCTTAACCAGACGTTCGGTATAAAGTTGCAGCGTGGTTTTTTGCCGTTTGATCCGCTTGTACATCAGCGGATTGGTGAACATTGGTTCGTCGCCTTCGTTATGGCCAAAGCGGCGATAGCAAAAGATGTCGATCACCACGTCCTTGTGGAATTTTTGGCGAAATTCGGTGGCAACCTTGGCGGCGTGAACCACGGCCTCCGGATCATCACCGTTCACGTGAAAGATCGGGGCCTCAACCATCAGGGCGATGTCGGTGGGGTAGGGGGAGCTGCGCGAAAAATGCGGCGCGGTGGTGAAACCTATCTGGTTGTTCACAACGATATGCATAGTGCCGCCGGTGCGGTGCCCCATCAGGCCCGACAGGCCGAAACATTCCGAAATCACGCCCTGCCCGGCGAACGCGGCGTCGCCGTGCAACAAAATCGGCAAGACCTGCATGCGCTCTTTGTCGCCCAGTTGTTCCTGTTTGGCCCGAACCTTGCCCAGAACAACGGGGTTCACGGCCTCAAGGTGGCTGGGGTTGGCGGTCAGGGACAGGTGCACGGAATTTCCGTCAAATTCGCGGTCGGAACTGGCACCAAGGTGGTATTTCACGTCGCCTGAACCATCCACATCGGTGGGCTTAAAGCTACCGCCCTGAAATTCATTGAAAATCGCGCGATAGGGTTTGGACATTACGTTGGCCAGCACCGACAGGCGCCCACGGTGGGGCATGCCAACGATGATATCGCGCACGCCAAGGGCACCGCCCCGTTTGATGATCTGTTCCATCGCCGGGATCAGGCTTTCGCCGCCATCAAGGCCGAAACGCTTGGTGCCCATGTATTTGACATGCAGGAACTTTTCAAAGCCTTCGGCTTCGACCAGTTTGCGCAGGATTGCCTTGCGCCCATTGCGGGTAAAGGCGATTTCCTTGCCGTAGCCTTCGATGCGTTCTTTTAGCCAGCCTGCCTCTTCCGGGTTGGAAATATGCATGTATTGCAGGGCAAATGTGCCGCAATAGGTGCGGCGCACGATTTCGATGATTTCGCGCATTGACGCGACCTCAAGCCCCAGAACGTTGTCGATAAAGATTGGCCGGTCCATGTCGGCGTCTTCAAAGCCATATGTTTTTTGATCAAGTTCATGATGCAGCGCTTCGTCGCGCATGGTCAGCGGATCCAGATCGGCCACCAGATGGCCACGGATGCGGTAGGCACGGATCAACATGATGGCGCGGATGCTGTCCAGCACGGCGCGTTTTATTTGCTCTTCTGATACAGTCACGCCGCTTTCAGCAGCCTTTTTTTCGATCTTGCTGCTTGCTGCTTTGGTTTCTTCAACGGCCTTAGGGTAGTCCCCTGTCAGGGCCAGCGTCAGGT
>DAOURA010000105.1 GCA_030625325.1 Marinosulfonomonas sp. | reverse complement strand
GCTGTGGGGCTGTGCCTGTTTGCGGCGCATCCACAGGATGAATGGTGGGATTTTGAAGTCCCTTCCGAAAGATATCCGGCACGATCCCTGAAGCGGGCTGTGAAATGGTTTAAAGAGAACTGGTAACCACAAGATGTCGGGATATAGGCAAAATCCCGCCGTTGAACATAAAATGGGCCCCACATTTTGTGTCTTTTATGTGTTTTTGGGGTGACTGAGAGCGCGACTCCCTTTAAGAATAGGGACAAGCTAACAATAACGGCCAAATTGCGGGCCACTAAAAACTAACAGGCGGACTGAGCATGACATTGAATTTGACGATGCCCGAGCAGGATGATCTGAGTCCCCGAATCACCGTTTTCGGGGTTGGTGGTGCAGGCGGCAATGCGGTCAGCAACATGATTGAAAAGCAGCTGGACGGTGTGGAATTCGTGGTTGCGAATACCGATGCACAGGCACTGCAAAATTGTTCAGGTGCCCATAAAATTCAGATGGGTGTAAAAGTCACCGAAGGTCTGGGCGCGGGTGCGCGACCATCCGTCGGGGCCGCCGCCGCAGAGGAAACGATTGAAGAAATCGTTGACCAACTGGCTGGCGCACATATGTGTTTCATCACTGCCGGTATGGGCGGGGGCACCGGAACCGGGGCCGCGCCAATCATTGCGCAGGCCGCCCGTGAACTGGGTGTTCTGACCGTAGGCGTTGTGACCAAGCCGTTTCAGTTTGAAGGTGCCAAGCGCATGCGTCAGGCCGAAGACGGCGTTGATGCCCTGCAAAAGATGGTCGATACGCTGATCATCATTCCCAACCAGAACCTGTTCCGTCTGGCCAACGAAAAAACCACCTTTACCGAAGCCTTTTCCATGGCGGATGATGTGCTTTATCAGGGTGTTAAGGGTGTCACAGATCTGATGGTTCGCCCCGGTCTGATCAATCTGGACTTTGCCGATGTTCGCGCCGTAATGGACGAAATGGGCAAGGCGATGATGGGCACCGGTGAAGGTACCGGCGAAGAGCGCGCCATTCAGGCCGCGGAAAAGGCGATTGCCAATCCGCTGTTGGATGAAATCAGCCTGCGCGGTGCGCGCGGTGTTTTGATCAACATCACCGGCGGGTATGATCTGACATTGTTTGAGTTGGACGAAGCCGCCAACCGCATCCGCGAAGAAGTGGACGCAGAGGCCAATATTATCGTCGGTTCAACCCTTGATTCTGACATGGAAGGCAGCATGCGCGTCAGCGTTGTGGCCACCGGAATTGATGCCAGCGAAAAGGCAACCGAAGTTCCGGTGCCTCGCCGCACCATGGCCGCCCCGCTGGCCGCCCCTGCGCAGGTCGAAGAAGAAGCAGCAGCAGCACCCGCCGAGACCACACAGGAACCAGCGGTAGAGGAAACCAGCCTGTTTGGCGACTTTGATTCGCGCCCGCCAGTGGCCGAACCAGACGTGGCACAGGCCGATGACCTGCCCCCCCCAGCCTATCAGCCAGTGCAAAATACCTTTGACGACGAACCGCAAGAGGCGGAATTTGTTGCCCCCAAGGCCACAACCCCAACCCCGGCAGCAATTGACCGCCTGAAAGAGGCCGTTGAAAAGGTGCCCCACAAGAAACCGTTTGGTTCGCCTGATCTTTCTGAGCAACAGCCCGAAAAACCCCGCTTTGGGATCAATTCTTTGATCAACCGGATGGCCGGCACACCCGCCGAACAGCCAGCCCGTGTGAGCCCGGTGATGAACCAGCAGGCCCCGGCGGCGTCGCCCCAGGCGGAACCTGAAATGGACGCCGATCAGGAGCGTATCGAAATTCCGGCCTTTCTGCGCCGGCAGGCCAACTAAAAGCTGGTAACAAAAATAATAAAAAGGACTGGAAATTTCTGGCCCTTTTTCTTTTGTTTCAATGGGTTGAAATCCATTCCTATAGATGTCGGCGAAATCCCGCGCATATGATTCATCCATGTTTCAGACCGTTGCAAAGTTTGAGTTGAGCAAATCCCCCCACAGGGCTAGGCATTTCCACAGGTTAACAATTTGTTAGCGCTATTGTCTTGAGGCCAAATTGCAAGCAACGATCAAATCTCCGGTTACGTTTAGTGGCGTCGGTCTGCACACCGGCGAACGTGTTGATCTGACGATCAATCCGGCACCCGCTGAATATGGCATCTGGTTCCGCCGCACCGATATTGAGGTGGGTGATGCGCTTATTGCGGCCCACTGGGATAGTGTTGTTCCGTCCAAATTATGTACCAAAATTGTGAATGATGCGGGTGTTGAGGTTTCAACCATCGAACACATCATGGCCGCCCTTGCCGGGTGTGGTGTTCACAACGCCCTGATAGACATCAACGGACCCGAGGTCCCTATTCTTGATGGCAGTTCTGGCGTGTTTGTTCAGGGGATTGTGGATTGCGGCATTCGTGATCTGGGCACACCGGTGCGTGCGATCGAAATTCTGAAAGAAGTCCGGGTCAGCGAAGGGGATGCAGTTGCGCGTCTTGTCCCTGACGACGGTTTCAAGATTGAGTTCAATATCGACTTTGCCGATGGGGCGATTGGCAAACAAAGCAAAGTGCTGAACATGGCCAACGGCGCCTTTGTTCGTGAACTTTGCACCAGTCGCACTTTTTGCCGCCAAAAAGATGTGAAAGCGATGCAGGCCAATGGTCTGGCGCGCGGTGGCACACTTTTGAATGCTATCGTTGTTGATGGCGATACGGTCCTTAGCCCCGGTGGTCTGCGCTTTGATGACGAAGCGGTGCGCCACAAAATGCTGGACGCGCTTGGCGATCTGTCACTGGCGGGCCCGGCCATTTTTGGCCGCTATATTGGTGAACGGGCAGGCCATGCCCTGACCAATAAATTGCTGCGCGCCCTTTTTGCAGACCCGGATGCGTACCGTGTGGTGACATGTGACGCGGTTAGCGCCCGGATGCTGCCCGGTGTGGGTGTTCAAAGCACCGATATTCCGGCTGTCGCCTAAACCCTGATCAAAAACATTGCAAAGACGTTTTGCACCGGTTTTTTCTGTGCTAGGACCATTGGGACAACGGCAGGCAAATCGGGTCTGTCAGGTTTTGTAGGGAATGGGTGTTTGATGGCAATGGCCAAAGCAATCAGCAAATGGATCGGCCCATTGGCCGCGCTGGCAATTGTTGCCTCGTGCAGTGGCAGCGCAATCAATAATGCACAGCTTGAACGATATACCGCGGCTGAGATTTATCAGCGCGGTGAATTTGAACTGTCCAAAAACAGGCCCGATGATGCGGCTGAATATTTCGGTGAAATTGAACGGCTTTACCCCTATTCCGAATGGGCCAAGCGCGCGCTGATCATGCAGGCATTTTCATACCACCGTGACAATGATTACCCCAACAGCCGCGCCAGTGCGCAGCGTTTTCTGGACTTTTACCCGGCGGACAGTGACGCCGCCTATGCGCAATACCTTCTGGCCCTTAGCTATTATGACCAGATTGACGACATTGGCCGCGATCAGGGCCTGACGTTTCAGGCGCTGCAAGCGCTGCGGGTGGTGATTGAACGCTATCCCAATTCTGAATACGCCCGTTCGGCAGTTTTGAAATTTGATCTGGCGTTTGACCATCTGGCCGCCAAGGAAATGGAAATTGGCCGTTATTATCTGAAAAAGGGCCATTATACCGCCGCCGCAAACCGGTTCCGTGTGGTTGTGGAACAGTTCCAGACCACCACCCACACCGCCGAGGCGCTGCACAGGTTGGTTGAAAGCTATCTGGCCCTTGGCCTGAACGCCGAGGCACAAACAGCTGCTGCCATTCTGGGCCACAACTTCAAATCGACCGGCTGGTACGAAGACAGCTTTGCCCTGTTGGGCGGCAAGGGCCTTAGCCCCAGTGCCGGCGAAGGGGCCGGGTGGCTTTCGCAGATCTACCGTCAGGTGATCCGCGGCGCGTGGATCTGATCCGGGGGGCAGGCAATGCTGCTTAGTCTCGATATCAGGGACATGCTGATCATTGATCATCTTGAACTGGATTTTCGCTCGGGGTTGAATGTGCTGACCGGGGAAACCGGGGCGGGCAAATCAATATTGCTTGATTCACTGGGGTTCGTGCTGGGCTGGCGCGGGCGCGCCGATCTGGTGCGCACCGGTGCTGAACGCGGCGAAGTGGTGGCGGTGTTTGATATATCCGGTGATCACCCGGCGCGCGCGGTTCTTGAAGGGGCCGATTTGCCGGTGACGGATGAACTGATCCTGCGCCGCACCAGCACCCCGGACGGGCGAAAAACCGCCCGTATCAATGACCGGCGTGCCGGTGGTGATGTGCTGCGCGCCCTGTCGGATACGCTGGTTGAATTGCACGGCCAACAGGACGACAAGGGTCTGCTGGATCCGCGCGGGCATCAGAAATTACTGGATGATTACGGTGATCTGGGCGGCGATCTGACAAAAGTGCGAAACGGGTGGCGTGAACTGGGGGCGGCGAAGAAACACCTGCAAACCGCCCAGTTGGCCCTGTCTGAGATCCGCAAAGAAGAAGAATTTCTGCGCCACGCGGTTGGCGAACTTGACGCCCTGTCCCCTGAGCCGGGCGAAGAGGCCAGCCTGGACGCCCGCCGCCGCCTGATGCAGGCCGCTGTGCGGATTGGTGACGATATTTCCCGTGCCCACGATGCAATTGGCCCGAACGGGGCCGAGGCTCTTCTGGGCGATGCAACCCGCTGGCTGGAAGGGGTGGCCGGGCAGGCCGACGGGCGGTTGGACGCGGCCCTGTCCGCCCTTGGGCGCACGATCACCGAACTTGGGCATGCCCAGCAAGGGGTAGAAGATTGCCTGCGCGACCTGACCCATGACCCCGCAGAGCTGGAACAGGCCGAAGAACGCCTGTTTGCCATTCGCGCACTGGCGCGCAAACACACTGTGCTGCCCGATGATCTGGCAGAATTCGGGGTTGGTTTACGGGTAAAACTGAACGCACTGGATGGCGGAGAGGCCGGGATTGCCGATCTGAGCAATGCCCTGAACGCCGCGCAGGCCCATTATGACGGGTTGGCGCAAAAGCTTAGCGCCAAACGTCAAAGGGCGGCGACCCGGCTGGATCGTGAAATGGCCGATGAACTGGCACCGCTGAAACTGGAACGCGCTGTTTTTACAACAGAAATTACCGCCGGGGATCCGGGGCGTGATGGCTGTGACAGGGTTGCCTTCCGGGTGGCCACAAACCCCGGTGCCCCATCCGGGGCGATCAATAAGATTGCATCGGGCGGGGAACTGTCGCGCTTTTTGCTGGCGCTTAAGGTCTGCCTGACACGGGGGGCCAGCGGGCTGACCATCATATTTGACGAAATTGACCGGGGCGTTGGCGGGGCCACCGCCGATGCAGTTGGTCGCCGCCTGTCCCAGATTGCGCAGGGCACACAGGTGTTGGTGGTGACCCATTCGCCACAGGTTGCCGCGCGCGGTCAACACCACTGGCGGGTTGAAAAAACCTTGTCAGATGGGGCCATCCTGTCCAATGTGGTGGCGCTGGACCCGGATGCGCGGGTTGATGAACTGGCCCGTATGCTGGCCGGTGATACAATTACCGATCAGGCCCGCGCCGCTGCGCGTGTCCTGCTGGAAGGATAATTTCAACAAAAGGAATTAAACCCATGCAACCCCGTGACCAACTGAAACTGGCAACCCGGTTCTACATTTTCACACTGGCGGTTTTTGCCCTGTTGCAGGTGGTCAGTATTTCGGCCGGCGGGCACGCAGCGCAGGAAGGGTTTGAAATATTCGCCGACCCTGCGGATTACACCGCCCGTTTGCTGGCCGGTGGCGATACCCTGCGCATTATCCTGCTGGGGGATATGTTCTTCATGATCGGTTATGGGGGTGCCATTGGCCTGACCGCATACGCCTACAGGGCGCGCAACCTGCCGGCGGCCTGGGTGGCAGGGCTTGGAATTTTGCTGGTGGTCGGGCTGGACCTGATTGAAAACGTCACCATGTCCCTGTCGATTGATATGGTGCGTGCAGGACTTGAAATACCGGTGGAACGCATACTGGCGCAGGCCAATATTTCTGCAATAAAATGGCTGACATCGGGGATGGTGCTGATGGTGTTCACCTTTACCCTGCCCAATGAAACCCTGCTGGAACGCCTGCTAATCTGGTCCACCCGGATATTCTTGCCGCTTGGAACCGGGCTGTTCATAATCGGCGCGTTTGATGCCCGCCTTCTGGGGGGCACGATTATCCTGCTGGCCATGACTGGTGGTCTGGCGATGCTGGCAATCACAACCGGGCGGCGGGCAAAACACCCCCCCGCCTGATCCCGGCTTCTTTTTCGTTAAAATATCCCCGCCGGAGGCATCCGGCCTTCGCAGCTTGACCGACCCTAGTTAATGCGCACCAGCTTGCCGGGGTTCATGATGTTCTTGGGATCCAGCGCGCGCTTGATATCGGCCATCACCGACCATGCCGCGCCGTGTTCGGCGCCCATATGTTCCATCTTGCCGATGCCAACCCCATGCTCGCCCGTTATGGTCCCCCCAAGGTCCAGCGCGCGCCGCGCCATGCGCGCCGCCAGCCCCTTGGCGGCGGCCATTTCATCGGCGTTGTCGGGGTCAACCAACAGGGTTGAATGAAAATTACCATCCCCCACATGGCCCAGTATCGGCCCCTGAAGGGGGGACGCGGCAATATCGGCCTGGGTTTCCAAAACCGCCTGCGCAAGGCGGGAAATTGGCACGCAAATATCCGTTACAACGGCACTTGCCCCCGGGCGCAGGGAAAGCTGTGCGTAATAGGCATTGTGGCGCATCGCCCACAGGGCCTTGCGGTCCTCGGCGCGGGTGGACCATTTGAAATCAGTGCCACCAAAATCCGCAACAATCTCACCAAAACGTTCCGCATCCTGTGCCACGGATGCGTCAGAGCCATGAAATTCAACCAACAGGTGGGGGACCGGCGGTAAATCTGCCTTGGCATAGCCATTAAACGCAACCGCCGTCTGGGCATCGATGAATTCAATCCGCGCCATGGGAATGGCGCATTGGATCGTGGAAATCACCGTGTTTACCGCCGCTTCTACCGTATCAAAGGCGCAGACGGCGGATGAAACCGCCTCTGGCTGGCCATGCAGGCGCAGGGTGATTTCAGTGATCAGTCCCAAAGTGCCCTCAGAGCCGACCATCAACCCGGTCAGATCAAAGCCTGCCGAAGATTTGCGCGCCTTGCTGCCGGTGCGGATCACCGATCCGTTGGCCAAAACCACCTCGGTTGCCATGACATTGTCGCGCATGGTGCCGTATCGCACGGCGGTGGTGCCGCTGGCGCGGGTGGCGGTCATGCCGCCAATGCTGGCGTTGGCACCCGGGTCCACCGGGAAAAACAGGCCGGTATCACGCAGGTGGGTGTTCAGGTTTTGCCGGGTGATGCCGGGCTGCACCACCACGTTCATGTCGTCGGCATTGACCTGTAACACCTTGTTCATCCGGGAAAAATCAAC
>DAOURA010000147.1 GCA_030625325.1 Marinosulfonomonas sp. | reverse complement strand
ACGATTAAGCGGATCACAGAGGCGCTGAACCCGCGAATTTGTCAGGTGGTGGCCCTGCCTGCCCCGACTGAGCGGGAAAAAACCCAGTGGTATTTCCAGCGTTATGTTCAGCACCTGCCCGCCGCAGGTGAGATCATTATTTTTGATCGCAGTTGGTACAACCGCGCCGGTGTTGAACGGGTCATGGGGTTTTGTACAGAAACCGAGTATCAGGAATTCATGCGCACCTGCCCCGAATTTGAACGCATGCTGGTGCGCTCGGGCACTCAGCTGATCAAATACTGGTTTTCGGTCAGCGACGAAGAACAGGAACGCCGCTTTCAAAAGCGTCTGACCGACCCGACCAAGCGCTGGAAACTGTCGCCAATGGATCTGGAAAGTCGCAAAAAATGGGCGGAATATTCACGCGCCAAGGATATGATGTTTGCCCACACGGACATTAAACAGGCGCCCTGGTGGGTGGTAAATTCGGATGTGAAAAAACATGCGCGGCTGAACTGTATCGGGCATCTTTTGTCGCTGATCCCCTATGAAGATCTGACGCCCGAGCTGATTGAACTGGATGAACGCCCACCGCAGGCCGGCTATGTACGCCCACCGATGGAAGACCAGACATTCGTGCCGGATCTGGTGGCAAAGCTGTAAGGACGGCGTATCATGGTCCCTATGAAATATAGTTTGATCCCAGGTTATCAGATGAAATTTTGGCGGGTACTGGTGTTTACCATCGTCTGGTTGGGGCTGAACGGTTCGGCCCTAGCAGTGGAGCGGGCTGAAATTGAACGAGAGTTCCAGCGGTGGCTAATAAATACTGTCGCGCCCCGGGCCATTGAACGGGGTGTTTCCCCCAGCACGTTTGAAACCGCCTTTACCGGTGTGACCCTAAACTGGGACCTGCCCGATCTGGTTTTCCCCGGAATGGCACCTGCAAAGACCACAGAACAAAGTCAGGCTGAATTCAGGGCACCCGCCAGATATTTTCGCCAAAACGGGTTGCAGGGGGCGGCCGCGGCTGGCCGCGATCTGTCGTTGCGCCATGGGGACACGTTGCGCGCACTGGAACGTAAAACCGGTGTGCCGGGGCGCATTATTCTGGCCATTTGGTCACGTGAAAGCGCCTATGGGCGGGTGCCAATCCCCCATAATGCCTTTCAGGTTCTTGCCACGCGGGCCTACGGCGGCGACAGCAATGATCCGATGGGTGAATTGATTGCCGCACTTGAAATCGCCCAGGCCGGGCATGTGCCGGTACGTGCCATGAAAAGCAGCCGGGCCGGGGCGCTGGGCCAGCCACAGTTCATGCCAACGAATTATCTTGCCTTTGGGGTGGACGGCGATGGTAACGGGCGGGTGGATATCTGGGGGTCACAGGTTGATACGATGGCATCGATTGCGAATTTTCTGATGGTGCATGGCTGGGACAGTTTGCGCGACTGGGGCTATGAGGTGCGCGTACCCGACACGGTTTCCTGTGCGCTGGAAGGGCCAGATCAGGGGCAAACCATCGCGGTTTGGGAAGCGATGGGCATCACCCGTGTGTCTGGCCGGGCCTTTCCGCAGGCTGAACACAGTGGCGAAAGTTTCCTGATGATGCCGGCGGGCCGCCATGGGCCGGCCTTTTTGGTGACGCCGAATTTCTATGTTCTCAAAGATTATAACCGCAGTGACCTCTATGCGCTTTATGTGGGTCATCTGGGGGATCGAATTCAGTACGGCATGGGTGATTTTACGGCCCCTTGGGCGGGCGCGAATATGATTTCCCGTTCGAATATCTTCAAGATACAGCAAGGGCTGCAGGCGTTGGGTCATGATGTGGGCGGGGTCGATGGCCTGCCCGGCTTTAAAACCCGCCGCTCCATTGGGCGGTGGCAGGGCGCAAATGGCCATGGGGCCACCTGTTTTCCTGATCCACAGTTGGCAAAGGCAATTGGCGGCTAAAAGGACTGGGCCCCGCCCGGACCAAAGGGGCCGCCGCCTGCCGGTCCAACCCCTGAAAATGACAAACCCCCGGGCTTTCACACGGGGGTCGATCTGGCGGGTTGCCCCGCCCAGTGAAGAAAACTGATATTTCTATCCGTTTTCGCGCTGTAGCTTCTTACGAGCGAGCTTACGGGCGCGTCTGATTGCTTCTGCTTTCTGACGTGCTTTTTTCTCGGACGGCTTTTCGAAATGTTGCTTGAGCTTCATTTCGCGAAAGACACCTTCACGCTGTAGCTTTTTCTTAAGGGCACGAAGCGCCTGATCGACATTGTTGTCGCGAACACTGACCTGCATGTGGTTTTCACCACCTTCCTAAGTTAGAGTTGAATAAAGTACAGGAATGGGCCGTATAACAGGGCATATCTGCCTTGTCTACAGTTCTGAATTGGCCGGAGAAATGCCGAAATGGGCAATGAACTAAGGGATAAACTGTTGGACGCAGCACTGGCGCATGTGCCGTTTGATGGCTGGAGTGACGCGACTCGGGATGCGGCGGCGGCGGATGTCGGGATCAGTGCTGAGGACGCCGCGGCGCATTTCCCGCGCGGCGCGGTTGGAATGGCGGCCGCCTATCATCAGCGTGGTGACCATATGATGGTCGCACAGATGGCGGACACCGATCTGGGCGCCATGCGTTACAGTGAACGGGTCGCCGCCGCGATCATGTTGCGCCTTGGGGTGGCGGGCGACAAGGAACTGGTGCGCCGGGGGACGGCATTGTTTTCCCTGCCCCAGAATGCGGCTGAAGGCGCGCGCCTGATTTGGGGCACGGCCGATCAGATATGGAATGCGCTGGGCGACACGTCAGATGATATCAACTGGTATTCCAAGCGGGTAATATTGTCGGCTGTTTACGGGTCATGTGTTTTGTTCTGGCTGGGGGATACAAGCGAAGGCGATCACGCCACGCGCAGTTTCGTAAACCGGCGAATTGCCAATATCATGCAGTTTGAAAAGTTTAAAAGTAAGGCGCGCAGCAGTTCCGGGTTAGGCGCGCTTTTGTCGATACCAGAGGCACTATTTGCCGGGGTCAGGGCACCATCAGGCAGCCCCCGGTCGGATAAAACAGGGCGGGATCGGACATGAATATTCCTGAGACAATGCACGCGGTTGAAATTTCCGCACCGGGCGGGCCGGACGTGTTGAAAATGGTAAACCGACCTGTCCCGATCCCCGGACAGGGGCAAATACTGATAAAGGTCGCATATGCCGGGGTGAACCGGCCCGATTTATTGCAGCGCGCGGGGCTATATGCGCCACCCCCCGGTGCATCTGATCTGCCGGGGCTTGAGGCATCGGGGACCGTGGCGGCCGTTGGCGCCGGCGTCAGTGATTGGGCCGTGGGTGATCAGGTTTGCGCGTTGCTGCCCGGCGGGGGCTACGGCGAATATGTGGTGACACCCGCAGCCCATGCCCTGCCGATACCTGACGGAATGGGGCTGAAACAGGCGGCCTGCCTGCCGGAAACGTTTTTCACGGTCTGGTCGAATGTATTCATGCGCGCCCACCTGAAAGCAGGTGAGCGGTTTTTGGTCCACGGTGGGTCAAGTGGCATTGGAACAACGGCAATTCAGTTGGCCCACGCCATGGGCGCGCGGGTGTTTACCACCGCCGGATCGATCGAAAAATGCGCGGCTTGCACCACATTGGGGGCCGAGTGCGCGATAAACTATCGTAACGATGATTTCGTGCAGGTGCTGCGCGCCCAGGGGGGTGCCGATCTGATTTTGGACATGGTGGGTGGTGACTATATCGCCCGCAATATTCGCGCACTGGCCGATGACGGGCGTCTGGTGCAGATTGCGTTTTTGCAAGGCCCCAAGGTTGAACTGAACTTTGCCCAGATCATGATGCGCCGCCTAACCGTGACCGGTTCAACCCTGCGCCCGCAGTCTGATCTGGCCAAGGCGAAAATCGCCGATGAATTGCGTGAAAATGTTTGGCCGATGCTGGCCAGCGGGCGGATCGCGCCGGTGATGGATTCAGAATTTGATATGCAGGACGCGATTGCCGCCCACGAACGGATGGAAAGTAGTCAGCATATCGGCAAGATCGTTTTAAAGGTCGGCTGAGGGCTAGGCGGAAATTTTCCGAGACCTGAACAAAAAAACGGGCGGCGCATTGATTTGCACCGCCCGTTTTTTATTAGCTAGTTATTTCTTGGGCTTACGTAACTTGCGCAGGCCGAAAAGGCTTCCAAGACCACCCAGCAAAAACACTGCTGATGCCGGCAACGGAACCTGCGGCGGCGGCGGAGGAGGAGGTGGAGGAGGAGGTGGAGGCGGCAATGCCACTTGCAACCTAAGATCGGCCGCAATGCATACAATGCTCGGGCTTGTTCCACTGCAACCCAAATAAGAATAGTTACCCAAATCCCCCCAAAGGCTGATCAGATTTGCCGAACTGTCAAAGCTATTGGGTGGGCTGCCAGCCGTACCCATCAACATGTTGGCGAAATCAAATCTGTAGGACCCGTTCGCGATATTTCTTGCACCGGTGAACACGATATCCAAATACCCGCCAATTCCGGATATCGAACCGCTTCCAAGGCTGTTCAACTTCAATAGGCCTGTGACAGAAATTGAACCCGCACGATAAAGCAGTGAACTAAAACTGATGGCACCAGTTACACTGTCCCAGGTGCCAGTTGGCATTCCGGTTGGATTTGGGTCTTCGATATGGGTGCCACCCATTCGCCAGGTTGATTGATCTATAAAGGCGCTATAGCCAAAATCACCATCAGTTCCGTCCAGAATTGAAGTGATATTGTAGGTGGCGGCATTGGTGGCACCGGACATTAACCCGATCGTCAAAAGGCCTGCGGCAGCAGATTTTAAAAACATTATTTTACCCCGTTCGATAATAAATCACTTATATTTTGGATTTGAACCGGCACCTAGCGGAAAAGTGGCTAAATTGTGTCCAATAGCCAGAAACAGTAAGTTTACGTTACGGAAACAATACTGGTGGGCAGGTTTTATTGAATGTTTTCAAATAGGCTTACCAGGAAGATCAGCAGGGGCTAAATAATTAATGGTTCACCAAGCGTCTGAAGCGGATGTGCCTAGCGCATCGGGGCAAAAAAAGCGTCGGAAATGGAACAATCGCGAATCACTTTGGTGCCACATTTCCGCAGTTTCAGGTTCTTGGTCAGGCAAATTCTGGCTTCCTGAATGCGGCCCTGCTTGCAGGTGATGGTGATATTTTTGCGTACCATACCGGGGTTGGCGGACACAAAAGCGTCCTCAACAACGCGGGCGGGCAGGCGCACCGGGTTGGTGAGTTTTCGAAAAACCGCCGGCCTGACCACAGCGCCATATGCCCGGCGTGCAAGCTCAAGATAATCCGGCGCGCTAAGGCCAGAACAGCGCCCGTGTTTCTTCCATTGGTACCACGCGGCCCCGGATGTGCCCATTATATCTGCCATTTCGCCTGTTTGCGCACGGCTTGGGTCACGTTCAACCGTGCGGCAATAGCTGGGCCAACCGGCTTCGTATTGCGGCCATAGCCCGTGCAAAACCCACCCAAATCCCTGCCCGTCGTCGCACTGGGGGGATTGGCGTGCATCGCCTTCCAGCGCGCACCAGTTGGGGGACCACGACAGGGACAGGACATAGTAATCAAAATCACCGGCCCGCTCACCTTCGGCCATGGCAACACGGGTCATCAGCAGTAAGGCAAGTATGGTGCGCATTTTCTCTTTTCCTCAGGGGCGAACGGGACTATATGAACCCAACTTCCCCGAAAACGAAGTAAGGTTCCAGACCCGGAACAGCCGTTTTCCCCGGCTGGGAAGGTAATTGTCAAAGGAGACATGACATGGGCAAACCGATTATGGCGAAAGCAACCGCCGTTTGGCTGGTGGATAACACCACGCTGACCTTCAAGCAGGTTGCGGATTTTTGTGATCTGCACGAACTGGAAGTTCAGGGAATTGCGGACGG
>DAOURA010000214.1 GCA_030625325.1 Marinosulfonomonas sp. | reverse complement strand
CCACGGTTTTTCCCGATGATTTATGGGCGGCCGCGATTAAAAAGCGCGGATTTGGGTGTTGGTCCTGCATTCGCCTATCCTAGTGGTGAACAGCGGGTAAGCCAGCCCAATCAGAAATCCGGCTTGGACGGGTCGATATTTGCGTCTGACAGGTTGGTGGGCATAATGCGCAACACCACCACCCCAAGGCCCATTATGAACAATGCAAGGGCAACCCCGCCAAGGCCCAGTGCCATTTCCAGCAAGCTGGGGGAATAACCGGTAATCTGACCGTCAAAGAAGCTGCTGCTTGCTTCATAACCGGGGAAAATTTCCAGCGGAAAGGCCTGTCCGCCAACGACGATTCCATAGACCTGCGCAAAGCCGCCGATAATGATCAGGGCCGATCCGCTCAGCACGTATTTTTTGGTTGGTGAATCGATGTGATGGAACAGCAGGAACAGTGGGATGATACCGCCGATCAGGACCTGCCCGATCCAGAACAGCTGGGTGAAAATGCCGCCCCCAAACAGGATAAAGCGTTCAACATCGCCGTGTTCGGCCGCATAAAGGTTGGTCAGGTGGCGCACGGCGGTAAAGTATAAAACCAGCCCCGCGAATATGCCCAGCAGTCGGCCAAGGCGGCGGATCAGGTTGGTGCCGATGTCACGCCCCGAGATGCTGTAAAAAGCGCAAAGAACAAGGATGAATACGGCCAGACCAAAGGAGAACGACATGACAATAAACATCGGGGCCATAATCGCCGCGTCATAGCCGGGGCGGGCCACCAGCCAGCCAAAGATTGACCCGGTGCCGGTTGTCAGCGCCAAACGCCACAGGAACGCGGCCGTGCCAAAGGTTTTGACCCATTTGTTGGAAACACTGCGCGCCATCTGAACATACAGATAGGCCCCCACAACCACAAAGAACCCGGTATAAAGATAGATATTCCAGGCAAAGATTGAACGGAAATTATACTTGGTCATCGCCACGATCAGACGATCAGGTCGCCCAAGGTCAAGCACCAGCACCGCCAACCCCCCGGCCAGCAGGGCCAGTGACAACAGGCCCGAAAACCGCGCCATTGGTTTGTTGGCAATTTTGCCAAACACGGACGCAATGGATGCCACGTTCAGCGCCCCGGACGCAGCCACGATCAGAAAAATCGCAAACACATGGGGCAGGCCCCAGACGATTTGATTATTCATGCCGGTCACGATGTGGCCGTGGTGTTCAATATACAAAACCGACCCGGCCGCGGCGGCAATAAACGCCCCCAACAGGGTGGCCACAGACCAGACGGCGGGGGTCAGTTTCAATTCACGATAGATGGTGCGATCCATGGTCTGCCCCCCCTTAAAGGTTGCTGTAGCGAACGCCCGGGTTGACCCGAAGGTCCTGACGCAGGGCGGTGGAAGGATAGGCGGCAAGTGCCTTGGCGATGTCACTGTCGGGATCGTTGATATCACCAAACATCATCGCCCCGTGACCTGTGGCGTCACAGGCTTCGACGCAGGCGGGAACACCGCCCTGATCAACCCGGTGAACGCACAGGGTGCAGCCCTCTACCGTGCCTTTGCCGCGGGGGGCGTGGGATTTCTGATCATGTACTTCTTCATGAACGAATGAGCGCGCCTTGAACGGGCAGGCCATCATGCAGTATCGGCACCCGATACAGGCGTGCTTGTCCACCAATACAATACCGTCGGCCCGTTTGAACGACGCCCCCGTTGGGCACACATCCACACAAGGCGCGTCTTCGCAGTGCTGGCACATGACCGGCAGGGACACTTCGCGCCCGGTGGTTTTGTTTTTCAGGTCCACCTTGCGGATCCACTGGGGGTCGGTTTGTGGGTTGCCGGTGTCTTTCCAGCCATTTTCTGTTGAACAGGCACTAACGCAAGATGTGCAGTCAGAGGCGCATTTGTTCACGTCAATCAGCAGACCCCAGCGGGTGCCTGCATTTGCATTTGCGCTGGCTTCACCGCCAAAGGCCATCAGGCTGACGCCGGGGGCAATGGCCACGGTGGCCACGGCGGCACCACTTTTGAAAAAGTCGCGCCGGTTTATGGTTGCCGGGTCTTTTGCGTCCGCGTTGAGGGCCGGAAGTTTCATTTGCTTACCTCATCAACATAGGTCGCCAGTTCTTTCAGGTCGGGAACCCGGCCAAGAAGGCCGATTTGCACCTGTGGGTCGGGTTTGGAATTGTGGCACTGAAAACAATCAATCTTAACGGCGGCAAAGACATGGCAGGATTTGCAAAAATGCTGATCATCCTCGGCTGAAATTGGCAGGGCGTCTGGCCCGGCAACCACATGGCAGGCAACGCATTCTTTCAGCGAATATTTGATATCGCGATTGCCCAGCAGGACCGTATCGTCACGGTCATGTTTCATCAGGCTCATGTGGTTGATCCGCATGAAGTCATTGCCTTCAGGGTGGGGGTCACCCACCGCTTTGGGAACATTGGGATAAAGCGAAGATCTCGTATCTTCGCCTGCCATTGCCGCGCCTGTTGTCAGGGCGATCAAAACCAGAAGGGATGCAAACAGCCGCGTCATACCTATTCCCCAAGACCCATTTTGATATAGCCGGTTGGGCA
>DAOURA010000085.1 GCA_030625325.1 Marinosulfonomonas sp. | reverse complement strand
ATAATGCGTTTGGGGTTATCCAGACTGAACACCCGGTAAGGCACCGCCTGACTTAGGGACAGGCGCAATTCTGTCGCCCCGCCGCGATCGTTCAGGGATGAGGCGTCCACCAACAAACGGGCCAGCCCGGTCAGGTTTTGCGCCTGCATTGGCGCGCCCAATGCAAGTGTCAGGGCTAGGGCTGCTATTGTTTTAAGTCTGCTCATCATGCCAGTTCGTTTGTTTTTCGGTCACTATAGGGGGATCAGCCCCGGCATGAAATGGCAAACACCCACCTGATCACGGATGCGCGAACCGGGCAGTTGCCGGGTGGATTAGGGGGGTGGATATGCTAAAGGGGGTGCCAGACAAACCGACAGAAAGAACATCATGAAACGTATCGCCGCCGCCGCTGCCCTGTGGGCCTGCCTTGCAACCCCATTGCTGGCCTTTGATATCAATGAAATGAATGATGCTGAGCGGCTGTCGTTTCGTGATGAAATACGTGCATACCTTCTGGAAAACCCCGAAGTTCTGATCGAAGCAATCAATGTGCTGGAACAGCGTCAGGCTGGCACACAGGAAACCAACGATCAAACGCTGGTCGCCACCCATGCACAGGAATTGTTTTCAGATGGCTATTCCTATGTGGGTGGCAACC
Source organism: Marinosulfonomonas sp. (assembly GCA_030625325.1). Taxonomy (GTDB): domain Bacteria; phylum Pseudomonadota; class Alphaproteobacteria; order Rhodobacterales; family Rhodobacteraceae; genus NVTR01. The sequence goes on along the minus strand of DAOURA010000085.1, from coordinate 8,249 downwards.
CGGATGGTGATGTGACGGTGGTTGAATTTCTGGATTACCGCTGTGGATACTGCAAAAAGGCCCACCCTGAGGTGGCCGAGCTGATCAAGTCAGATGGCAATATCCGCTATATCGTTAAGGAATTTCCGATATTGGGGGAACAGTCGGTGATGGCGTCACGGTTTGCGATTTCCGTCCTGCAAAACGCCGGACCCGAAGCCTATGAAATTGTGCATGACAACCTGATGGCGTTTCGCGGTGACATATCCACCCGCTCACTTGAACGGCTGGCCAAGCAACTGAATTTAGATGTCGCAACCATTATGGACGGCATGGCATCCCCGGCTGTCAGCGACGTGATCAACAAAAATCGCACCCTTGGGCAGTTGATGCAGATCAGCGGCACCCCAAGTTTTGTGATGGGGGATCAGATGTTGCGCGGTTACGTGCCACTGGATGGTATGCGCGAAGTGGTCGCCAGCCTGCGCCAGTAAAATCACAGCAGCGCGTCAGTTTCCTGATCACTCGCGTCAATTTGGGCGGCGCGGGCTTCGACCTGTTGGACGATATGTTCAACCATCTGGTCATTTGACAGTTTATGGCTTTGCTTGCCCGCCAGATAAACCATGCCCGACCCTGCCCCGCCGCCAGTAAACCCGATGTCAGTCATCAGTGCCTCACCAGGGCCGTTAACGACGCAACCGATGATTGACAGACTCATCGGGGTTTTTATGTGGGCCAGACGGCTTTCCAATGCCTCCACGACCTTGATCACGTCAAAGCCCTGCCGTGCGCAGGACGGGCAGGAAATGATGTTCACACCACGGTGGCGCAGGCCAAGGGCCTTTAGAATTTCGTAGGCAACGCGCACCTCTTCCACCGGGTCCGCCGACAGGGACACCCGGATTGTGTCACCAATCCCCATCCACAGCAGATTACCCAGCCCGATGGCGGATTTCACCGTACCGGGCAGCAATGCGCCCGCCTCGGTTATGCCCAGATGAATTGGCGCGTCTGTGGCGTCAGCAATGCCCTGATAGGCGGCCGCCGACAGGAACACATCAGACGCTTTCACACTAATCTTATACTCATGGAAATCGTTGTCCTGAAGAATGCGAATGTGGTTCAGACCACTTTCGACCATCGCATCGGGGCATGGCTCACCATATTTATCCAACAGGTGCTTTTCCAGTGATCCGGCATTGACCCCAATTCGGATCGACGCCCCATGATCGCGCGCGGCACGAATGACTTCGCCAACCCGTTCTTTGGACCCGATGTTACCGGGGTTGATGCGCAAACAGGCGGCCCCGGCCTCGGCGGCCTCAATCGCGCGCTTATAGTGGAAATGGATGTCGGCAATAATCGGCACCGGGCTTTCGGCGACGATTTCTTTTAGCGCCGTGGTCGCAGATTGGTCCGGGGTGGATATGCGCACAATATCGGCCCCTGCCTCAGCCGCCGCAATCACCTGTGCAAGGGTCGCCTTAACATCAGAACTGTCGGTGTTGGTCATGGTTTGCACCGCAATCGGTGCATCGCCGCCAACAGGAACAGACCCCACCATTATCTGGCGGGATTTGCGGCGGGTAATATCGCGCCATGGACGAATTGGATTGTGGGACATGTGATGCGGGCCTGCCGTGAATGAATTATCAGAACATCAGATAAAGCGCGCACATCCGCAGCGCAACCGCCTGTGGCCCCCGTCAGTCAGACGGCCCAAGACCCTGCGCCTGCGCCACCGCAACAAAGCGGGCCAGATCATTGTCTTTATCAAGATCGGCAGTTTGATAGTTTCCAAGCAACGCATCCGGGCTAAGGGGTACGTTTTTCACAACATCCGGCCCGGTGCCGGCTGGTCCATAGTTCTGGCCGTTTACAGCAAAATAGACAGACCCGGCATTTCCCGCGCGCAGCAATGGTGGTTCTTGGGTATTGGGCAGGACATAACGTTCGCCCGCATCAAGGATTTTTTCAAAGATCACCGTGCCATCGGCGGCCTGCACCCGCACCCAGCTGGGGCGCACGGCGAATAACACCACCTCTGGTGCATCCGCGCCAACAACCTGAACAAGGATATCTTCAATCGCATCTGTGTTGGGGGCCACGATTTCCGGTTGCACACTGGCAACAAGTTCCGGATCACTCTGTGCGGCAACAAGGGTGCCCCCGCTAAGGGGATCAAGGGTTGCAATAGGACCATCACGGGCGATCAGAACCGGCACATCCAGCGCTTCTGGCCGGTAAATCCGGTCAAGGGCATCGATACTTGGCGCCTCAAAACCAGAGTTTTCATTAAGTACCGCAATAATTGTCGCCGAAGGCTCCATCACCCCAACATCAGAAATCACGCCCGGCGCCTGATCAACGGGAACAAGTTGCACCCGCTGCACAGCCTGAAACACAGACCAGCCGCCATAGCCGATCACGCTGATCAGCATCAACAGAACCAGCGACGCACCTATGGCACCCGGTTCAATTCTGGACAGCAGTCCTTCACCACGGGGAACAAACGTTGCCGCCGGGTCAGTAAACGGATCACTGGCGGCGCGCACGGCCTGATCAGTTGTTTTCTTGCGGCTCGCAGAGGCATCCGGCGACATGCCATGGGCCGTTTCAAAGGCCCCTTCATCGCAAAAACGGTTATAGGCCCATTCGGGATCAAGCCCCAGATAGCGCGCATATGACCGCACGTAACCGGCAATGAACCCCTGTGTTTCAAAGGCAGTCGGGTCCGCGTTTTCGATGGCGGCAATATAGGTAGCTTTGATTTTCAGGTCGCGCTGAACATTCAGCAGGGATTTACCCAAAGTGGCACGTTCACCTCGCATGACATCACCAAGGCGCAGGTCAAAATCGTCAAAGCCTTTTGGCTTTAACTCCTGACTTGCCGGTGGAGATGTTTTCCGCCCGATCATACGCCCTGCCGCATTATTAGTGTCCCCAATGCCCCGCCGATTCGACTCATCAACGGCAAATTACGGTAACTTTATCACAATATTTGGTTTATTGCACGACAACCAAAGGCTTAAGCGGTCAATTCGGCACGATTCAGCGCACATTCAAGCCAAAGGCTATCAAGGGCCTTTACCAGCTTGTCGATGTCATCGTTGCCATGGACCGGTGAAGGGGTAAAGCGCAGGCGCTCTGTCCCCTTTGGAACCGTTGGAAAGTTGATTGGCTGGACATAAATTCCATATTTTTCCAACAACAGATCCGACAGGTTCTTGCAATGCACCGGGTCACCCACGTGAACAGGCACGATATGGCTGCCGTGGTCGATAATTGGCAGGCCAAGCGCCTTTAGGCGGGTTTTCAGAATACGGGCCTGCAACTGCTGGTGATCACGGCGCGCCTGATCAGTTTTCAGATGACGCACCGACGCCGCTGCCCCGGCCGCAACGGCGGGGGGCAAGGACGTGGTGAAAATAAAGCCCGGCGCATAGGACCGGATCGCATCACACATTTTGGCAGAGGCCGCGATATAGCCGCCCATCACGCCATAAGCCTTGGCCAATGTGCCGTTGATAATATCCAGACGGCCCATCAGCCCGTCACGTTCGGCCACACCCGCACCGCGGGGGCCATACATGCCAACGGCGTGCACTTCGTCAATATAGGTCAGGGCACCAAATTCATCCGCCAGATCACACATTTCTTTGATCGGGCCAAAATCGCCGTCCATAGAATAGATCGATTCAAACACGATCACCTTTGGCAGGTTCGGGTCATCCGCTTGCATCAATTCGCGCAGGTGCGCGGTGTCATTGTGGCGGAATATGCGTTTGGCACCACCGTTACGGCGAATGCCTTCGATCATCGAAGCATGGTTCAGTTCATCCGAATAGATGATCAAACCGGGAAACAGCTTGGGCAATGTGGACAGGGTGGCGTCATTGGCAATGTAGGCAGAGGTAAAGATCAGCGCCGCTTCCTTTTGGTGCAGGTCGGCCATTTCCTGTTCAAGGGCACGGTGGTAAACGGTTGTGCCGGAAATATTTCGTGTCCCGCCAGACCCTGCGCCAGTGGCATCAATGGCTTCGTGCATGGCCTCCAGAACCGCAGGGTGCTGACCCATCCCAAGATAGTCATTGCCACACCAGACCGTTACCGGCTGATCGGTTCCGTCGGGCTTGCGCCAGATCGCATGGGGAAACGCCCCATTTTCACGTTCAATTTCGATGAACGTGCGATAGCGGCCTTCATCATGCAGGCGGTTTAGTGCCACATCAAGCTGAGCAGTGTAGTCCACGAAAATTCACTCCATTAGATCGCGCTAGTCTATACGTGATTCTACCAATTAAATCTAATTGATTTCCAATCACATTCACAAAACGATACATTTTGTCTTACTGCCTGAATATGACACATGTCAAACCGTCAAGGTTGGTGCCTGAATTCAATTTTCTGGACAGGACGTGTGTCACTGATACGCTACAATAAATAACCCAGTGAAAGGCCGTTCCACCATGTCCCTTGAAAAGGTTCTAACCCGGATTGATCAGAAACTTCCCGATGCGATTGGGCGCCTGCAAGAATTGCTGCGCATCCCGTCGGTGTCCACCGACCCCGCCTATAAAGGCGATTGCGACAGGGCGGCGGACTGGTTGGTTGGCGATTTGCAAAGCATTGGCATTGACGCCAGCAAGCGGGTCACACCGGGGCACCCGATGGTTGTTGGCCATGTGGGGGACAGCGGCCCGCATATTTTGTTTTACGGCCACTATGACGTGCAACCTATTGACCCCATTGATCTTTGGGACCGGGATCCGTTTGATCCGGTGATCGAAGACACCCCAAAGGGCCGGGTTATTCGCGCCCGTGGGGCATCTGATGACAAAGGCCAGTTGATGACCTTTATTGAGGCCTGTCGCGCCTGGAAATCGGTACACGCCACCCTGCCCTGTCGCATTACGTTTTTCTTTGAGGGCGAAGAAGAAAGCGGCTCACCATCCCTTGTGCCGTTCCTGACAGACAACGCGCCCGAACTGAGCGCCGATATTGCCCTGATCTGTGACACCGGATTATTTGGCGCTTCAACACCGGCCATTGTTACCATGTTACGTGGATTACTCGGGCAGGAAATAATCATTACCGGCCCGGACAAGGACCTGCATTCGGGCATGTATGGTGGTGCGGCAATAAACCCGGTTCGGGTATTGGCGCGCATCATTGCCGGGCTGCATGATGACAATGGCGTGATTACCCTGCCCGGTTTTTATGACGGGGTGCCTGAACTGTCCCAGTCGGTTCAGGGGCAATGGGAAAGTCTGGGCTTTGATCACGGTACTTTTCTGGGTGAGGTCGGCCTGTCAGAGCCCGCCGGTGAAATCGGGCGCAGCGCACTGGAAATGATCTGGTCACGCCCAACCTGCGAAGTTAACGGCATCACCGGGGGCTATACCGGGGACGGGTTTAAGACCGTGTTGCCATCCAAGGCATCGGCCAAGATCAGCTTTCGGTTGGTGGGCACGCAGGACCCCGATAAAATACGCGATGCATTTCAGGCCTATGTGCGCACGAAACTGCCGGTTGATTGCAGTGTTGAATTTATCGATCACGGGGCCGATTTTGCATCACAAATGCAAACCTCGCACCCGGCCTTTGAACAGGCCCGCGCCGCCCTGTCGGACGAATGGCCAAACCCGGCCGCCTTTGTCGGATGTGGCGGTTCCATCCCGGTTGCCGGGCATTTCAAGGGTGTTTTAGGGATGGATGCCATGCTGATCGGCTTTGCCAAAGATGACGACCAGATCCACAGCCCAAATGAAAAATACGATGTGGAAAGCTTTCACAAAGGTATCCGAAGCTGGGCCAGAATTCTGGATGCCTTAAACTGGGATTAACGCCATGAACCAACCCATCAGCGAACAAACGGCCATCCGGTTTAACGCTGACCTGCCAGAGGCGGGCGATGTGGTGATCATTGGGGGCGGTGTTATCGGGGTGTTTGCGGCCCTGTATCTGGCGCGCCGCGGCAAACGGGTTGTCTTATGTGAAAAGGGTCGGATCGCCGGGGAACAATCATCGCGCAACTGGGGCTGGATACGCCAGCAGGGGCGTGACCCGGCTGAACTACCGATTATGACAGAGGCATTGCGCCTGTGGCGTGAAGTTTCCGCCCAGACCGGCGAAAATTTCGGGTTCCGCAAAGCCGGGGTCAGTTATCTGGCCAGCACGCAGGATGAATTGGCGCGGCTGGAAACCTGGCTTGATGTGGCGCGCGATCAACAGCTGGATAGCCGGGCCCTAACCGGCCCGCAGATTGATAGCATAATTGATCACCCGGCTGGCGGGCACAAATGGGTTGGCGGTATTATAACCCCAAGCGATTGTTGCGCCGAACCCTGGCTGGCGGTGCCCGCCGTGGCCGAACTGGCCCAAAGCGAAGGGGTGATCATCCGCGAAAACTGTGCAGTGCGCGGGCTGGATATTGCAAGCGGTCAGGTCGCAGGGGTCGTGACCGAGGCCGGGACCGTCAGATGTGAACAGGTGGTGCTGGCGGGCGGGGCATGGTCATCCCTGTTTGCGCGACGCCACGGGGTGAAGTTTCCGCAACTAAGCGTGCATTCAACCGCCGCCCGCACGGTTCCTTTGCCCGATTTTTCAGCCGGGTGCGCAGCCGATGAAGATCTGGCGTTCCGACGGCGTCAGGATGGGGCATATACCTTGGCCCTTGGGGATACAAAACGCCATTACATCGGCCCGGATTCCCTGCGAAACCTAAAAAAATACCTGCCGGTTCTGGGCGAAAATGCCAAAAGTACAACCCTGCACCCCGCCGCCCCGGCCCACTATCCCGACGCCTGGGGCACCGGGCGCAAATGGGACGCAGACCGCCCCGGTCCGTTTGAAGCAATGCGCGTCCTTGACCCCGCCCCCAACCCACGGGTTGTCGCCAAATTGCAAAGTAATTTCGCCCGCCGCTTTCCAAACATTGGCAAACCGGCCATCGCCACCAGCTGGGCCGGGATGATCGACACAATGCCCGACTTGGTGCCAGTTGTTGACCGCGCACCGTCCCTGCCCGGCCTGATCATCGCCACCGGGATGAGTGGGCACGGCTTTGGCATTGGTCCGGGCTTTGGCAAGGTCATAGCGTCCATTGCCTGCAGCACCCCAACCGGGCACGACATCAGCCGTTTCAGATTTTCAAGATTTAGTGACGGCAGTAAGCTGAACCTGGGGCCAAGCCTTTAGCTAGCGATCGTTGCCATCCGCAGCAATTTTGCGCCCAGCAGTAAGAATGGTACGGCGTGTAACAACAGGTCAAATATATCAATCGGGCGTTTCAACGTACCCGCGCGCAGCATTTTGATTTTTTCCCAGATATGGGGTTCTGGAAAAAACGGTGCCAGCCCAAGGGTCGCCGCCGCCACAGCCAGCAACGCCAGCGGCATCTGATCAATAAGTTCAAACATGATCCCCACCTAACCTTTGGTTGTGCCGGTCCGGCCCAGTTTTATAATCAAGACCAGCCATGGCGCGCCGTGCAGCACCAGATCAAAGATATCGATAGGTTTGCTAAGCTCACCCGCCATCAGCATACGCAGCTTTTCAACCACATGTGGTTCGGGCGTAAAGGGCGCAAGCCCAAGGATCAGCGCCAGCATAAAGGCCATGGACAGGGGAATTTGATCAAAAATTTTCATGGGGTGTTTCCTATTGGGAAAATGGCGCGGTTGACGGGACTCGAACCCGCGACCCCCGGCGTGACAGGCCGGTACTCTAACCAACTGAGCTACAACCGCGCAATTTCACATCCAAACCGTGGCCCGAATGTCTGGGCGTTTTAGGGCTGCCATCTGCGGGCGTCAAGCGGTTCTGTGACGATAAATCAATTAATCCACAATATTGATCTGCACGCCGCAAAAACCGGTTAAACAAATGAAACAGGCGCCAGCTTGTGACAATAAGCAGCGCCTGTTTGCAATCATCATGCAGAAATGGCCGTTCGGATATTACTTGATCCGTCTGGTATTGGTCATTTTCAGGATCAGGCGTTCGTAAAACGGTTCTGACTGACCTTTGCGAATCTTGCGCATGAAGTATTTTTCAAAGCCAATTTTCGCCCAGTGCACCCATTTGCCTTCTGACGCCCAGTTCTTGTTGCGCGGCGGGTTCTGTGGTTGCGCCATGAACGCAACGCCCCCATCACCAAAATCGGCCAGACAAAACGCGTTCCACGTGGCTTCATGGCTGGGGTCTTTGCCGCGCAGAACCTCACCCAGATTATGGGCGGTCGCGGTGACCATGCTTTCAATCAT
>DAOURA010000036.1 GCA_030625325.1 Marinosulfonomonas sp. | reverse complement strand
GGGGCAGTCACCACAGTTAATGGTGCCAAAAGATCACTGGCAAACATCCCGGAGCACCGGGGAATTCACCCTTGTGGGCTGCACCGTATCCCCCGGTTTTGAATTTTCCGGGTTTGAGCTGGCAGAGCCGGGTTTTGATATCCCCTAAGCACCCCGCCATCACCCCATGGCGCGCAACCGGCGCAGCAGGCTGGACGTGTCCCAGCGTCCGCCACCCAGTTTTTGCACATCTTTATAAAACTGATCCACCAATGCGGTGACCGGCAGGCTCGCGCCATTTTCATCTGCGGCCCCAAGGCATATCCCCAGATCCTTGCGCATCCAGTCCACCGCGAACCCGTGTTCGAATTCATCGTCCAGCATGGTTTCAAAGCGGTTTGCCATTTGCCACGACCCGGCGGCGCCCTGACTGATGACGTCGACCACGGCGCGCCCGTCCAATCCGGCCTTTTGCGCAAAATGCAGGGCTTCTGACAGGCCCTGCACCAATCCGGCAATAGCAATCTGATTGCACATCTTGGTCAACTGGCCCGCCCCGCTTTCACCGATTCGACGGCAGGTTTTTGCATAGGCCGCGATCACCGGTTCGGCGCGATCATAGGCACCCTGATCACCACCGCACATCACTGACAGAACGCCATTTTCGGCCCCCGCCTGCCCGCCTGATACGGGGGCGTCTACAAAGGCGATCTGGCTACCTTTCGCCGTTTCATACAGCTCGTGCGTTACAGCCGCCGAAACCGTGGTGTGATCAACAAAGACCGACCCGGCCGCCATCGCCCCCAATGCGCCGTCTTTACCCAATGTCACTGCACGCAGATCATCATCATTGCCAACACAGGCCATCACGAAATCGGCCCCCTTTGCGGCCTCAGCCGGGGTTTGGGCCATGCTGCCGCCGTGCTGCTCCACCCAAGCCTGGGCCTTGGCTGTTGTCCGGTTGAATACAGTTACATTATGCCCGGCCCCCTGCAGGTGCCCCGCCATCGGGTAACCCATTACCCCTAATCCTAAAAAAGTAACATTTGCCATGGCTTCACCCCGCTGGTCAGATAAACTATACGCCACCCTTAGTAATGGCCCACGGGCCGCGGTCAACAGCAGGACACCATGGTAACATTATTTCGCTGGCTTCTTCGGATATTCACCGGCCTTATTGTGGTGATACTTCTTGGCGTGCTTGGCGTCTATATGCTCGCGTCCCGATCGATCCCGGATTACAGCGCCAACCATCAGGTATCCGGCATTAATGGCCCGGTGGAAATTGTGCGGGACAACGCCAATGTGCCCCATATTTTTGCCGAGGCTGACAGCGATGTTTTCTTTGGCCTTGGCTTTGCCCATGCACAGGACCGCCTGTGGCAAATGATGATGATGCGCCGCACCGCACAGGGCCGCCTGTCCGAGGTCTTTGGACAGCGCACCCTAAAGGTTGACGAACTGCTGCGCCGGCTGGACATATACGGCCTGTCGGTGAAATCCGTATCCGCCCTTGATGCACAGACACTTCGCGCCGCGACCGCCTATTCAGCCGGAATAAACGCCTGGCTTGCACAGGTGAACAAGGGCGCCCTTGGCCGTGGTTCACCGGAATTTTTCCTGTTTTCCAATGTAATCGCCCCCTGGCAACCGGCCGATTCTATCGCCATTGGCAAACTGATGGCCCTGCAACTGTCGCCCCATCTGGACGAAGAGGTCCTGTTGGCGCGCACCTCCCTGTTACTGTCCAATGAACGGGTGCGCGACATCATCCCCGACATCCCCGGCGGCGGTGTTGTTGACCTGCCGGAATATTCCGGCCTGTTTCCGGGCGTCACGCGCTATGGGGCGGTGGCACCCTTTGCGCCCGACCCCCTGTCACCGTTCAAGCGAAAGGCCTTTGCCGGGGCCTCAAACGCCTGGGCCGCCGCGCCGTCACGCTCTGCCACAGGCTCAACCCTGTTGGCCAATGATCCCCACCTTGGGTTCACCGCCCCAACCATCTGGTATCTTGCGCGGCTGGACCTGTCGTCGGGTGGTGTGATTGGTGCAACAATACCCGGCATTCCCACAATCATGGTTGGCCGATCTGACCATCTGGGTTGGGGCCTGACATCTGCCTATGTGGATGATCAGGACGTTTTTATTGAAAAACTAAACCCCGATAACCCGAATGAGGTACTGACCCCGGGTGGCTTCAAACCCCTTGTCAGCAAAACATCCATCATCAAAATCAAAGACGCCCCCCCACACACCATAACCCTGCAATGGTCGCAAAATGGGCCGATCCTGCCGGGCACCCACTATAATCTGGCCGCCATCACCCCACCGGGCCACGTGGCATCCGTTAGCTGGAGCGTGCTGAATGACACAGACACAACCATGATCTGGGGCAACCGGATCATGGGGGCAAAAACCGTGCAAGAAGGCATTGCCACAGGGGCCAATTTCATAGCCCCCGCCCAAAACCTGACACTGGCAGACCGTGACACAATCGCCATGAAAACGGTCGGAAAAATACCGCGCCGGGACGCACGCCACCAATCAATGGGCCGGGTTCCGACCCCCGGCTGGCTGGATGACAACCGCTGGCAAGGGTCGATGAACTACGAAGCAAACCCGGGATTCATATCCCCCATTGGCGGCATTCTGGGCAACACCAACAACAAAACCGTTGATCGCCCATTTCCCTTTCATGTGTCATTCGCCTGGGGCGACACACAGCGCATTGAACGCTGGAAAAAGCTGATGCAAAACCGAGAGGTCCACACCCGCGAAAGCTTTGTCGAAGCCCAGCTTGACACGGTTAGCTTCACCGCCCGCTCTCTTTTGCCGCTGATTGCTGCTGATCTTTGGTATTCCGGCGCATCTGCCCCCGAAGGCACCCAGGATTACCAACGCCAAAAAGCCCTGCAAATGCTGGCCGACTGGAATGGCGAGATGAGTGAGCACCTGCCAGAACCCCTGATCTACACCGCGTGGCTGCGCGCCCTGCAAAAACGCCTGATCAAGGACGAACTTGGCCCGCTGGCAAAGGAATTCACCCATATGGAACCCCTGTTCATTGAACGGGTTTACCGGGATGTGGACGGCGCGGCGGTGTGGTGTGACATATTGCAATCCTCACCAATTGAAACCTGCACTGACATCGCCCGTCAGGCATTGGACGACGCCCTGATATGGATCGCGGACAACCACACATCCGCACTGGAATCCCTGCGCTGGGGCGATGCCCACACAGCAACCCACGACCACCCGGTCCTTGGCAGCGTGCCATTCCTGAAATACTTCGTAAATATCCGCCAATCCACCAGCGGGGGCGACAATACCCTGCGACGTGGCCGCACCAGCGCCAGCGCCACGGACCCCTTCCAGAATGTCCATGGTGCCGGCTATCGCGGGGTCTATGACTTTGCCGACCCGGACAGCTCACTATTTGTCATTTCCACCGGGCAATCGGGCCACATCCTGTCGCGCCACTATGATGATCTGGGTGAATTATGGCGCCGTGGCGAATATATTCCGATGTCACTTGACCCCGACCTTGCCCGCGCCGCCGCCGTGGGCATCACCCACCTAAGCCCCGAACCTGCCCAATAGGCCCGGCTTCTTCTGTTTGCTAAATATCCCCGCCGGAGGCAGTCTTACATTTCGCGAAACCGCTTTTCCTGACGCGGGGTCCATAACACACGAAACTGATAGCCGTTTTCATCCTGGGTCTCGCTTTCAATGACCCCCTCTTCAAACAGCCACGCCCGTTTGCGCCCTTCGGCATAGGGCAAGGACAGGTCGCGCTCAAAACGTTCCCCGTCCAGTATTTCACTGATCGCATCCAGCAATTCATCCAAACCATCGCCGGTCACGGCCGATATGGCATAGACATCTTCCCTGCGGGCCGCCGTTATACCAATGGCCGAACGCTGATCCCCGTCAAGCAGGTCAATTTTATTCCAGGCCTCCAGACGTTTGGCATTTTCATCCACCCCAAGGCTGGTCAGGATTTTTTCAACATCCCCGGCCTGGGTTTCGGTTTGCGGGTGGCTGATGTCGCGCACATGAACAATCAGGTTTGCGCCAAGAACTTCTTCCAGCGTTGCCCTGAATGCCGCGACCAACTGTGGCGGCAAATCCGATATAAAACCAACCGTGTCCGACAGGATGATCTTTTTGCCCGACGGCAATTCAACGCCCCGCATTGTCGGGTCAAGGGTGGCAAACAACATGTCCTCTGCCATAACGCTTGCCCCGGTCAGGTGGTTGAACAGGGTGGATTTCCCGGCATTGGTATACCCCACCAACGCCACCACCGGGAACGGTACCTTGGCGCGGGACGCCCGGTGTAATTCACGGGTTTTCACAACTTTGGACAACTGCCGGCGAATGCGCACAATCGCATCGTCAATGGCACGCCGGTCGGCTTCGATCTGTGTTTCACCGGGGCCCCCGACAAACCCAAGGCCGCCGCGCTGACGTTCAAGGTGGGTCCAGGCGCGCACCAGACGGGTGCGCTGATAACTAAGGGCTGCCAGCTCAACCTGCAAAACCCCTTCGCGGGTCTGGGCCCGGTCGGCAAATATTTCCAAAATCAGCCCGGTCCGGTCCAGCAGTTTGATGTCCCAGGTTTCTTCAAGGTTGCGCTGTTGTACCGGTGTTACGGTCCCGTCTATCAGCACAAGGTCAATGTCCTCGGCTTCAATGCGCGCCTTTATTTCCTGAACTTTACCCTTACCAAATAACAACCCCGGCTGCGGCTTGGCCAGCCGCACCACATCAGAGCCGATAACCTTTAGCCCCGGCAGGGCCCCGGCAAGGGACACACATTCCGCCAGCGCCGGTTCCGACGCCCGGTGAACGTTACTGTTTTTGATTTCAGGATGCAGAACCCACGCACGAACGATGCCCGCATCAGCGTCATTCACGACTGTTCTTCACCTTCATAAAGACTAATCGGCTGGGACGGCATAATCGTTGAAATCGCATGTTTATAAACAAGCTGCGCCTGACCGTCCCGGCGCAAAAGCACACAGAAATTGTCAAACCAAGTGATCACGCCCTGTAATTTGACGCCATTTATCAGGAAAATTGTCACCGGAACTTTTGTTTTCCGGACATTATTCAGGAACGCATCCTGTAAGTTTTGTTTATCACCAGCCATTGCAAAAGCCTTTTATTATTGCGCGTTTATTTTGCGTTCTGCCCCTCTTCGGCAGAAACCCTCCCAGTGATGTGATTATGGAGTGCCCTGATCAGAGTTTCCAGCCCAAAAACGATGCCGCATTAAATGCCCCGCCCCGGTGCCTAACCGCGCCAGAATTCCGGGTTCAGCAGGGCAATTATCGCAAGGGTTTCAAGACGCCCCAACACCATTGCGGCCGCAAAAATATACTTTGTACTGTCGGCAAGGGTTCCCAGATCAATCGCCATTTCTGTCGCCGACGTTATAACCGGCCCGGTGGTGGACAGGGCCGCCACCGCAAGGATTGTTGCAGTTTCAAAATTCAGACCGCTTAGGGTGAACGACAAAATCGTTACCGCCATACTAAGCACGAAAAGCATAAAGAATATCCACGCCACATAGGCACCCTGCCGACGCAAACGGCGCGCAACCGAACCTGAACCACCAATTGATGACGGGTGGACAAGGCGCTCCATCTCGCGGGTTCCGTGCCTATACAGGGCATAAACCCGCAATAATTTCACGCCCCCCGCGGTTGTTGCAACGCCGCCCCCAACCAGGGCCAGCCCCATCAAAATCATCCCCGGCGACGCCAGACCGGACCAATCACGCACCTGCCCCCAGGCATTGCTTTCAAAGCCGGTGGTCGTCAAAAACGACATCACCGTAAAAATCCCCCCCCACAGCGCGCGCAATCCCTGCCCAAGATTGACATGTTCATCCACCTCAAGCGCACCAAACCAATGGCGCACAAACAACAGGGCCGGAACGCTGATCACAAAGAACAGGCCAAGCCTGAATTCAGGGTCTGTAAACAGCCGCAGGAAACCAAATTCATCCTGATCGGCACTAAAGGTCTGGCGCGAAATGGCAAATATCAGCATTACAAATATCACCGCCTCACCCGACAGGCCGGAACTGGCCCCGCCAAGCCCGCCAACCGGTGATATCCCACTGGTGGCCAAAGTTGACATGGCATGGATAGCCGCAACCAGTGGCCGGTCCCCCAGCATCAGCAAAATCACCCACAGTGCCACGGTCAGGAAAAAATAGATCGGAAATATCCGAACCGAAAACCGCTGTAGCCGCTGGGATCCATCCTGCGACCCAGCAGTTCGCCCCCCACTGGTTGCCCCCCGCCCCGTGGACGATACTGACAACACCTCAAACCCGCCAAGGTTCATTGGCGCAAGGATCGCCACGGCAGTAAGCAGCATAAAAAAACCACCAAACCAGCCAACCAGCGCGCGCCACAAATGCACACTGTCCGGCAATCTGGACGGGTCATTAAACAGCGTCGCCCCGGTGGTGGTGAAATCTGAAACCATTTCCACATAGGCATTCAGAAACGTCGTGTCCGGCATCGCCAGACGGACAGGCACCGCCAACATTGCCGGTAACAAAACAAAGGCCGCCATCAGGGATATCAGATAGCTGCGCCCCGGCCGCCGGACCACACGGTTTGACGTGGCAATACCAATCAGTGCCGTCAGAACCAAAAACAGATTAGCAGACTGAAAAAATATCTGCATGACACCAAAATCGCCAACCACTGCGGCATGGGCGGCTGGCAGATACATCGCCGCGGCCCCAAACCCCATAAGGATCACGAAAAACGGCAGACTTAAAAACCGGGCAATCATCAGAAAAAGTCGATCGAGACCTGTAACAGTCTTTCAACCTCGGGGACATCATCAGCCATTGAAAATATGGTGATGACATCGCCTTCTTCGATGCGCGTTGCACCGGTTGGGCGTACAATCTTTTCGCCCTTCATAACCGCCCCGACCAGAACACCGTCGGGAAAATTTATATCACGGATGGCCTGACCTGCGATTGGTGATGTGGACAAGACTTCGGCCTCAATCACTTCGGCCTCGGCGTCGCCAATTGAATAAACTTCGCGCACGCGGCCATGCCTGATATGGCGCAAAATTGAACTGACGGTTGTTGCGCGCGGGTTGATATAGGCGTCAATATCAAGCGTCGCCATCAGCGACACCATTGTCGGGTCATTCACCAGACAAATCGCCATTTTACAGCCCGACGCCTTGGCCCGCACAGAGGCAAGGATATTGGTTTTATCATCATCAGTAACAGCCAGAATCGCATCTGCACGTTCCACACCGGCCTCTGATAACAGTTCGGCGTCCAGACCATCACCATGCAGCACAATCGTGCGTTCAAGGGCATCTGCCGCATGTTCCGCAATCGTGCGGTCCCGTTCGATCACCTTGGCACGGATACGTTCAGTTCTGTTTTCCAGGGTGCGCGCCACGGCCAGACCGACATTGCCGCCCCCCACCAGAACAACCCGTTCCTGCTTGCGGTTGGTTTTTCCAAAAATTTCCATTGTCCTGTCCAGATCATCCGTATGACAGAACAGGTAAATTTCGTCCCCCGAGAACAGCTGATCCCCCGCGTCCGGCGCAAACAGGCGCCCATCCCGGCGCACCCCAACGACAATCGCACGCAGGGTTGAAAACAAATCCGTCAACTGGCGCAGCGGGGTAAAAACAACAGGGCAGTCTTCTTCGATTGTGATGCCTATTAACTGGGCACGCCCACCAAGGAACGATTGGATATCAAAAGCAGCCGGCGCATCCAGACGGCGCAATGCGGCCTCGGCCACTTCCCGTTCGGGGCTGATCACCACATCAATCGGCATATGATCACGCCGGTAGAGATCTGAATAAATCGCCGTTAAATAGGACTGGCTGCGCAAGCGGGCAACTTTACGCGGGATGTTGAAAACCGAATGGGCCACCTGACAGGTGACCATGTTTACTTCGTCCGAATGGGTTGCGGCAATGATCATGTCAGCGTCCCGCGCCCCGGCGCGCTCCAACACGTCCGGATAACTGGCAAAACCAGTGATCCCCTGCACGTCAAGCGAATCTGTGGCCCGCGCCACCAGTTCGGCGTTGTTATCCACAACAGTTACGTCGTTCTTTTCGCCCGACAGATGGCGTGCGATTTGCCAGCCGACCTGGCCTGCCCCACAAATGATGACCTTCATCGCAACCTTACCTCACGCAGTTTACAGGATTTGGCATGCCAGAACCCGCCCTTTGGGTCAATCGGCGCTTTCTTCCACATAGGCCACGCGCCCGCCTGATCTGTTGGATGTCACCACGCCCAATGACTTTAATTTACGGTGCAGGGCGGATCGTTCCATCCCCACGAACGTGGCCGTGCGGCTGATATTACCGCCAAACCGGTTGATCTGCGTCAGCAGGTATTCCCGCTCAAACAATTCGCGTGCCTCGCGCAGCGGCAAGGTCGCAAGCGAACCTGACAAAACCACGCGTGAGCTGTCATCATCAGGTGTTTCATCACGGGTCGGCAGTTCTGTGGGCGCAATCGGGCCATTCCCGTCGCCCAGAATAAGAACCCGTTCAACCGTGTTCTTCAGTTGGCGCACGTTTCCGGGCCAGTGCATGGTTTGCAGAAGTGCAATGGCTTCTTCCGACAGTTCCCGGCACGGCAAGCCCTGACTTTTGCTAAGGCATTCGATAAAATAAATGGCCAGATCAGGTATATCTTCGCGGCGTTCTTCAAGGCTTGGCACCCCAATTGGCACAACGTTCAAGCGGTGAAACAGTTCATCGCGAAAACGCCCCTGTTCGATTTCTTCCTGCAGGTCGCGGTTGGTGCTGGAAATAACCCGCATATCAACGCTGATTTTTTCGGTACCACCGACGCGCTGAAACTTCTGGTCCACCAGAACACGTACGATTTTTGCCTGTGTCCCAAGGGGCATATCGGCGATTTCATCAAAATATACGATGCCGCCGTTGGCCTGTTCCAGCAGCCCCGGTTCAATGCCGCGATCTTCGGATTCGCGGCCAAACAGGACCTCTTCCATTCTGTCGGGCTCAATACTGGCGGAATGTATATTAACAAACGGCGCGTCCGAGCGGTTTGAATTGGCGTGAATATAGCGTGCGGCAATTTCTTTACCCACCCCGGCCGGGCCGGTCAGCATCACACGCCCGTTAGAGTTGGTAACTTTTTCCAGTTGTATTTTCAGGGCCTTAAAGGATGAACTTGATCCAACCATTTCGGCCAGTGTGACTTCGCTGCGGCGCAGTTCGACATTTTCACGGCGCAGCTGGGATGCCTCCATCGCGCGCTGAATGACCACCAGCAGTTGATCAATATTGAAGGGTTTTTCGATAAAGTCATAGGCCCCCTGACGGATGGCGGCGACCGCAATTTCAATGTTGCCATGCCCGGAAATAATCACCACCGGAATTTCCGGTTTGTCCTGTTTGATGGCTTTCAGGATGTCGATGCCGTCCATCTGGCTGTCTTTCAGCCAGATGTCCAAAATCATCAGCGAAGGGACTTCTTTTTCCACCTGCGCCATGCATTCCTGCGAATTGGCGGCAAGTCGGGTCGTGAACCCTTCGTCTTTTAGAATATCGGACACCAGTTCGCGAATGTCGCGTTCATCGTCTACGATTAGAATATCACCCATAATAACGTTTCCTCATTTTACAGGGCCCTGTGTTTTTCTTTTTGTAACGGGGGATTGTACCCGCCCAATTGGCAGCCGAATTTCGGCCATTGCCCCCTTATGCCCACTATCGTCAAAGGGGCGTGCATCCCGCAACACCAGTGAACCGCCGTGTTCTTCGACAATTTTCTTAACGATCGGCAGCCCCAGACCAGTGCCCGCCGCCCGGGTTGTCACATAGGGTTCGAACAGGCGCGATCTGTCCGCTGGCAGCCCGATACCATTGTCTGAAATTGTGATTAATGCCTGGTTTTCATCAGCGTCCAGCGTCACCCGGATTTCAGGTTCAAACGGCACGTCCGGCGCCTTTTCTGAACGGCTTTCAATGGCTTCGCCTGCGTTCTTAATCATATTCGTCAGGGCCTGACTGATCATCGTCCCATCCAACAGCGCCTGAACAGGCGTGTCGGGGATTTGCGATGTGATATTAACGTCAGGCTGGCCGTTTTGCTGCAAAAAAACCGCGTCGCCAACCAGCTTGCCCAGATCGTGGTCGCGCCTTTCGGGTTCCGGCATCCGGGCGAATTTTGAAAATTCATCAACAATGCGCCGCAAGTCATTGGTTTGACGAATAATAACATCCGACAACTGTTCCAGTTCTTCACTTTTATCGCCCACAAGGGGGGAAAACTTGCGTTTTAAACGCTCGGCCGACAACTGAATTGGGGTTAGCGGGTTTTTGATTTCGTGGGCGATCCGGCGGGCCACATCGCCCCAGGCCGCCATCCGTTGCGCGGCCACCAGATCGGTCACATCATCAAAGGCCACAACATAGCCGTTCAAAACCCCATCCGCACTTTGCATGGTGGACATGCGCACCAGCAGGTTTTCCTGCTTACCAGCACGTGTCACACGAATTTCTTCCTGTGCGACATCGCCACCTGACTTTTTCAAACGGGCGAAAAGCGAGCAAAATTCAGGCGCAACAACCGCCAGGTCAGTTTCCTGTTTCACTGCCGCGGCCATTTTTAACAGCCGCTCGGCCGACCGGTTCACAAAGGTGACCCTGCCGTCTTCGTTCAGCCCGACAACCCCGGCCGTAACCGATGATAAAACGGAATCAAACAGACGCCGGCGGTCTTCGATTTGTTGGTTGTTTTCCAACAGGGTCTGGCGCTGGCCCTTTAATTCACGGGTCATTTGGTTGAACAAACGGCCCAGCATTGCAATTTCGTCGTCGCCCTTTTCTTCGACCACCTGAACATCCAGATCACCGCTGCCAACCCGCTGCGCCGCCCCGGCCAGACGCCCAACCGGGCGCGACAGGCGTTCGGCAAACCACATCCCCAGCCAAATCGCCGCCAGTATCAAAATCACGGCAAACCCAATGTACAGCAGGCCAAATTCAAACAGCAGCTTGCCGCGCTCACTTTCCAACTGATTATACAGGTTCACAGTTTCGCGGGTTTCATCCAGCAGGTTCAAAATATCGCCATCCACATCGCGCGTGACATAAAGATAGCGGTCAACAAACGCCCCCAGAACGATCAGGGCGCGAAATTCATTAACGTCCCAGTCCTGAATAATGACAGTTTCACCACCCTTGGCGCTGGCGATTTGTTCAGCGTTGGGTTTTTCATAGTCGAACAGATATGAACGTTCCCCCCGCGAACGAATTTCACCAATTCCATCAATGACATACGCCTCTCGTAGGCCGCGCTGCACCTGCAACTGGCCCTGTGTCAGCAACTGTCGAATATCACCGTCTGCGATAAATATCCGGGCCTTGCGGGATTGGTTCAAAAAACGCGCAAGGGCCTCGGCGTCCTGGATCAGGTCTTCACGGTGCTCTGCCTCATAGGCCTGCGCGGCTGACAGGGAATTGCCGACAACCTGGCGAACACGGTCCGAAAACCACCCCTCAAGCCCGACATTCACCGTCAGGGTCGCAAAAATCGCCACCAAAACCGTGGGGATCAGCGCCATCAGCGCAAATGCACCCGTTAACCGCAGGTGCAGGCGCGATCCGGCGGATTTTGCACGCCTTGCGCCGATCATCTGTGCCACGCGCTGTAAAACCAACGTGGCAATCACCAGCGTGTAAACCAGATCTGCCAGCAGGATCAGGCGTAACGTTGGTGACGCCGCCCCTTCGTCAAGGGGGCCAAGAATCAGAAATGTCAAAAACGCCAGAATTGGCCCCAGCACAAAGGCCACAATAGAGGCGACGTTCTGCAAACGCCGCTGACGTCTGAGCCGGGTCAGACGCTCCCAATTTCCCGCTCGGACTGGTGCCCGCACGATTTTACCTCATCAAAAATGCTGCCAAAGCAGCGTTACCGCATCGGTGGTTCTTATCGACTGACGCCGAATTGCCACGCTATTGTTGCGGTTTTACATCAATTTGCGCCGCCGTGTCACGCGGATATCTAACTCATTTACCTTTTTACGCAGGGTATTTCGGTTAATTCCCAATAAATCCGCGCATTTAGCCTGATTTCCACCTGTTGCCTCAAGGGCAACTTCCAACAGCGGAACTTCGATTTCATGCAATATTCGGGCGTATAGCCCCGCTGGCGGCAAGACCCCGCCATGCAGATCAAAGTAACGCCGCAGGCCTTTTTCAACACAAGCAGACAGTTTTTCTTCGCCGCCGTCCCCATGTATTGACCCGGTTGCAGGCTGGCTGCTTAACGCCGCCCCAATATCCCCACCCGATATTTCTTCTTCACCACAGGTCACAACCAAACGGCGAACAGTGTTTTCCAGTTGGCGCACATTTCCCGGCCATGTGAAATTTCGGATCATATCCATCGCATCCGGCGTAAAACGATGCGGCGACAAACCGTCCCGCACAGCCCGCACCAGAAAATGTTCTGCCAGCAGGGCAATATCATCCACCCGGTCGCGCAAGGCTGGCACCTGAATGGTCACGCCCCCCAACCGGTAGAACAGATCACTTCTGAATTCACCGCTGCTTAACCACCCGCCAAGATCAACCTGACTGCTCGCCATAATGCGTGGGGCGTTATCGCCCAGACCATCCAGCAGATGAACAAGCATGCCCTGGGATTGCGCGTTAAGATCACCGACTTCTTCAAACATCAGGGTTCCCCCCTGTGCGCGCGCCAGCAATCTGGACAGTTCATCAGCCCCCGCCAGATCAACGGCACCAGCCACAACAAAGGGCATGTCCCGCCGGTCAGAAAAATCATGTAATGCCCTCGCAATCAGGGACTTACCCGTGCCGCTTTCGCCGGTGATCAAAACTGTCAGATCCGCGTTCATCACCCGTGCCACCAAACGATAAAGGTCCTGCATCACCGGGGTCTGGCCAACCATCGGCAAATCATCAACCGCGCCGCGATCAACGCCGCCCGTTGCAGGCGCGCGCCGTTTCACCCCAAGGGCGCGGGACACCCGCTTCATCAGATCCGGCAAATCGAACGGTTTGGGCAGGTAATCATAGGCTTCGGCCTCGGCGGCCTGAATTGCGGTCACAATATTATTCTGGGCTGATATCACCATTACCGGCAGGCCGGGGCGAAGTTCGGTGATTTTTGGCAGGGTTTTCAGGCCATTACCGTCCGGCATGACCACATCCGTGATCACCAGATCACCTTTGCCTTCTTCCACCCACCTAAGCAATGTCACCAGTGATGACGTTGCATGCACCTTGCACCCTGCCCGGGTCAGCGCCTGTGTCAGAACCGTTCGGATTGTGCGATCGTCATCTGCGATCAAAATTGTGCCGTCCATCAGGGGGCTTCCTTCTTTACTGCCCCGAATTGGGCGTTCTTATTGGGCACAACAGGCAGGGAAATTCGAAATGCCGTGTGTCCGGGGGTTGAATTCACCGAAATCCAGCCGTCATGGTCTGAAATGATCTTACTCACCAGCGTCAGCCCCAGACCGGTGCCGTTTTCACGCCCCGAGACAAAGGGATCAAACACATTGTCGGCAATATCCGGCGGCAATCCCGGCCCGTCATCAATGATTTCAATTTGCAGTGGCAATGTGTCCCCTGACCCGTCCTGACGGCGCAAACGCAGCCCCCGATCGTAATAGGTTCGCAGCGTCAGCCTGCCCCCCCCGGAACCGGCCGCCTGGGCTGCATTTTTTAGCAAATTCAGGAACACCTGCATAATTTGGTCCGGGTCCACAAAGGTTGAAGGCAGGGATGGGTCAAAGTCTTCTGTGATTTTCATATTCGCAGCAAAACCCACGGCGGCAGATTTTCGCGCCCGATCCAGAACATCGTGAACATTCACCACCTGCCTTTGGGGCGGCAACAAATTACCAAACTGTTCCACCTGATCCAGCAACGCCACAATCCGGCGGCTTTCGGCAACAATCAGGTCGGTCAGTTCAAGATCCTGCGCACCCAGCCCCATCGCCAGCAATTGCGCCGCCCCAATGACACCCGCCAGCGGGTTCTTTATTTCATGGGCCAGCATTTCGGCCATGCCGATGGCTGATCGCGCAGATGATTTAACGCCGTTTGGCTGATCCAGACGGTCTGACAGGCGGCGTGGCTCAACCATCAGCAGGATCGCGTCACTATCCCCAATCAGCGGCGCGATTTGCAGGTTGCAGGGCACCGGTTCACTGTTGCCCCCCGACACGTCTGTGTTTTTGACAAATACCGGCGACTGATCATTGCGAACACGCGCCAGCACCCCGTCCATCGGGGCATCAATTGCCAGCCGGTCAAAAACCGGTGTTCCGGTCAGCTTTCGCGCCGAGGTGTTCAAAAACTGCTCAGCCGCCGGGTTAATCTGTGAAATCCTGTCATTGCCATCCAACACAAACGCCGGCATCGGCAGGGAATTCCACAGGGCTTCTGGGGGGGTGCTCATGCTGCGGCCTGTTCGTGGTTGCACAGGGCATCCGGCAACAGGTTCAGTACCCTTGCAGGGTCTTTTTGCGTCAATACGGCCCGGCGCAGATCCGCCGGGGTGCGCGCAACATCCATGTACCAGCCAAGGTGTTTGCGCAGCACCCGGTTGCCAAGGGACGGCCCGTAAAATGCAACACTTTCCTCGGCGTGACGGCGCACCATTGTGACCAGTTCATCGCCCGTTGGCACCGTTGGTTTGGGCGTGCCAAACAGGCTGGCGGCAATCTCGGCCAGAACCCAAGGTCGCCCCTGCACCCCGCGCCCAACCATCACCCCGTCGGCCCCGGATTGCTCCAATGCCGCCCGCGCGGAACTGACATCAACAATGTCACCATTTGCAATCACTGGCACGCTTACCGCCTGTTTCACCCGCGCAATCGCGCCCCAGTCCGCCGTTCCCTTATAAAACTGGCACCGCGTGCGCCCATGCACCGTGATCATCGCAACCCCCGCATCTTCGGCCCGTTTTGCCAGATCGGGCGCGTTCAGATCATCATGATCCCAGCCAAGGCGCATCTTCAGGGTGACCGGAACATCAACCGCGCCAACCACGGCCCTGATCAAGGTTAGCGCAAGATCAGGGTCCCTCATCAGAGCAGAGCCCGAATAACCGTTTGTCACCTTACGCGCCGGGCAGCCCATGTTGATATCAATGATCCGTGCGCCCCGGTCTTCCACCAGTCGGGCAGCCCGTGCAATCCACACCGGATCACGCCCGGCCAGTTGAACAGCCGTGTTTTCAACGCCAAACCCCAGTTCCGCCTTTTCGCGCACACCGGGCTTGGCCTGCACCATTTCCTGACTGGCGACCATTTCACTGACAACCAGCCCGGCGCCAAAACTCTGGACCAGATTGCGAAAGGGTAAATCCGTAATCCCGGCCATTGGTGCCAGAAAAACCGGCGGGTTCAGCGCCAAATGTGCCACTTGAATAGACAAATGCCTAATCCTTATGCAGTTACGCCGTGGCTACTGGAGCGAACGCGAAAAAGCAACACCCCAACCAATGCCACATTGGCCTGCACCAGATCGCCACCGCGTCATTCGCCCCATTGTCAGCCCTGCCCCATAACCCTAGACAGGGGCAAACCAAGGAACAGCCATGATCACTGCTGCAATCATCGTCGCCGCGGGCCGGGGAACACGGGTCGGGGGGCGCATTCCAAAACAATGGCGCAGCCTGCGCGGGCGCGCAGTGGCGGCGTGGGCGCTGGACGCCTTTATAAACAGCCCCCATGTGTCCCGTATTGTTCTGGTCCTGCACCCCGACGACATGGGTCTGGCCCCCGGATACGAAGGCCACGAAAACGTTACCGTGGTTCCCGGCGGGGACAGCCGGGTCAAATCCGTACGCGCCGGGCTCGAAAGCCTGTCTGGCACGGGCGTCACCCATGTTCTGATCCACGATGTGGCCCGCCCCCTGGTGGATCAGGCCATGATCGGGCGGGTTTGCAGCGCCCTGCACTCGGCCAAAGGGGCCGCCCCGGCACTGGCTGTGTCAGACGCCCTTTGGTCCAGCATCGACGGCCATGTTGCCGGCGCAACAGACCGCACCAACCTATACCGGGCGCAAACCCCACAGGGGTTTGAATTTGACGCCATACTGGCGGCCCATAAAAACCATACGGGCAACGCAGCCGATGACGTGGAAATTGCCCGCGCCGCGGGGATCACCGTGGAAATTGTCGCCGGTGACGAACGAAACCTAAAAATCACCACCGAGGGCGATTTTGCCCGCGCAGAACACTTAATGGGGGCGGCAATGGATGTTCGTGTTGGAAACGGCTTTGATGTGCATCGGTTTGGGCCGGGGGATCATGTGACACTGTGCGGTGTTCAGGTGCCCCATGACAAAACCCTGATGGGCCATTCAGATGCGGATGTGGGGATGCACGCCCTGACAGATGCAATTTATGGTGCCATTGCGGATGGCGACATTGGTCAGCATTTCCCGCCCTCGGACCCACAATGGAAAGGCGCCGACAGCATGCTGTTTCTGGAACACGCCATGGCGCGCGCCGCCGAACGTGGCTATGCCCTGTCCAACGGCGATGTGACGCTGATCTGTGAAACCCCGAAAATCGGCCCGCACGCCAAACAAATGGCCGCAACACTGGCCCGCATCCTTGGGGTTGAA
>DAOURA010000142.1 GCA_030625325.1 Marinosulfonomonas sp. | reverse complement strand
CCCCGCCGCCTGACCGGGCGGTCAACGCACCCGCAAACTCCGCCATTGCCCCCACCACATCGCCAACAAAATCTGTCAACACAGGTGCCTTGTCTTTGTCCATTTCCCACGGGGGGCGTTCAAACATATAATTCTTTTGGGCAATTTCGATCTGAACAACATGAACGTTTTCGTCCGGTTGCCCGTATTGCCGGGTGATATAGCCGCCCTTGAAACGGCCATTCAGGACATGGCTGAACGGCCCTGCCTTACAAACGGCCATAATACGGGCGATCAGATCGGGGCTAGCGCTTTTGCCGTCAAAACTGCCGATGTTGATATCCGGCAGAACCCCGTCAAACAGGCGCTCAACCCGGGATCTGATCGAATGGCATTCCAGCACCACGCAAAACCCATGGGTGCGTTTTGCGGCATCAATCAGGCGGGTCAGTTCGTTATGATACGGGTCCCAATAGGCGCGCGCGCGGGCCTCAATCTCTGGCTGATCGGGTTCATGGCCCGGCTGGTACAGGGGGCGCCCATCAAAATCGATGGTGGATATCAGCCCTGTCGTGGCCCCGGCATACAGGGGCGCATCTTCGCGGTCCCGGTTCACATCAATCATATAGCGCGAATATCGCGCCGCCAGAACGCTCGCCCGGCCCTTTGCCGCCCCAAGGGCGACCTGATCCATATGCCAATCCGTATCAATCAGGCCCAGCCCGTCCGTGCTTAGGACATCGTGAACCTCTGGTGACAGCTGTGTGCCGCAATGGGGCACCGACAAGATCAGGGGCGAATTCACAGCCTGCGTCACCTGAAAAACCGGCCCGTTATGATCGCCCATCTGATATTCCCCCATCTGATATTCCACCCAAGGCAATATGAGCAGACACAAGAATGCAAGCGAGCATTTCGCCCCAGCCATTGCCGACTTGTCTGCCCCGCCCCTTCCCCCTAAAAGCAAGCCGTAAAACAACAGGTCGCAACGTGCTGATTTATCACATCATCCTATTCATGATCGCCCCATTTGTCGCCATACGGATGTTACTGGCGCTGCTGCGCGGTCGCGAAACCCGCGCCGGTCTGGGTGAACGCATGGGGCGTGGCACGCCACCCACCGGATCAGGCCCAACCATTTGGGTTCACGGTGCCAGTCTGGGTGAGCTTACATCGGCGCGCGCGCTGATTGATCAGATACTGGCCCGCAATCCGGGTTGTCAGGTCATTGTCACCGCCAACACCTATACCGGGCGCGATATGGTCGCAGGTTGGGAAAACCCGCGTATCGATGCCCGACTTGCCCCGCTGGACAGCCCACGAATTCTTCGCCGCTTTTTGTCACGCTGGTCCCCGGTTGCCGCCCTGACGCTGGAAAATGAGCTTTGGCCAACCCGGATCATCGCCTGCCAACACGCCGGCATTCCTGTTCTGGTGGTGGCCGGGCGCATGTCACAGGGCAGCGCGCGAACATGGGCACGTTTTGGCGGGTTGGCGCGCCGGGTGATGGGGGCAATTTCACACCTTGCCCCGCTGGACACCGCAAATGGGGACAGGTTTGCAGGGCTTGGCCTGCCTGCCGGGCGGATCAGCGCGCCACTGAACCTGAAATCAGATGTGCACCTTGCCGCACCTGACGCCGATGTGCTGGAAAACCTGCGCCAGGTGTTCAAACGCCCCTGCACTATACTGGCCGCATCAACCCACCCCGGCGAAGAAGAAATTATATTGGAGGCATTCCAAGCCACACAGGCCAAACACCCCGATCTGCGCCTGATCATGGCACCGCGCCACCCAAACCGCAGCGGTGCAATCACCACCCTGATTAAAGGCGCAGGCCTTAGCTATTCGCGTCGCTCTGACGGGGGCAATCCTGACGCTGACAACGACGTCTACCTTGCTGATACTATTGGTGAAATGGCCCTTTGGTACAGCCTGTCATCCATATGTATCCTTGGCGGATCATTTGTTCAAAAAGGCGGGCACACACCCTTTGAACCGGTACAGTTTTCTTGCCTTGTGGTGCATGGGCCGGATGTGTCCAACCACACCCCCGCCTACACAGCACTAACAGCCGCCAACGCCACATACTGCGCCCAAACACCTGAACAGCTTGGCCAAGCCCTGCAGGGGCTAATCGATCACCCGGATCAGGACGAACTGACCCACGCAGCACAGTGCGCACTGGCCCCCCTGCGGGCGAAAAACGGTGAAATTGATGCCCTTTTGGCCCGGCTGGATGAATTGACGGGTGCCAAAGCCGCCACACCCCAGGGCGGATAATCCTGCAAGACGTTGAATCTTGATAAGATTCTGATAAGTTAATCCCCATATAATAAAAACAATCAGATAATCTGAGAACAACGGCAGTGTAATTCATGAATATAACAATAACAAAACAACAACCGATCAAACTACCAGCATCCGGCAAACGGGAACTTCGCACCCAGTTTGGCGCGCTTTGCTATCGCATACACAATGGAAAGGTGCAGGTCCTGATGATCACCACCCGCACCAAAAAACGCTGGATCGTGCCCAAGGGCTGGCCAATGAACAAATCCACCCCCGGTCAGGCCGCCGCACGCGAGGCTTATGAAGAGGCCGGCGTGCAAGGCAAAATGACCGGAAATTGTATCGGCATCTATTCCTACACCAAGGATGTAGGCGGCGACGACCTGCCCTGCGTGGTGGCGCTTTACCCGATGCTGGTGGAAAAGGTACATGCCAACTACCCGGAACATCTGCAACGCAAACGCAAATGGATGGGCCGCAAAAAGGCCGCCGAGGCTGTCACAAACCCGGAACTCAGCGAAATGATCCGAGGGTTTGAACCACCGCTGATCCCCCAATAGCCAGAGACATATATGATCAAATTCACCCTGAAATGCAGCGAAGACCACAGGTTTGAAAGCTGGTTTAAATCTTCCGATGCATTTGATGCGCTGAAATCTGCAAAAATGGTTTCCTGCCCGACCTGTGGCGGAACCGATATCGAAAAAGCAATAATGGCCCCAATGGTGCGCCCGGCCCGTAACGCCGCCAGCAAACCGCCCGAATCCACGCAAACACCCCAACCAGCCGGTGAAATGCACGCCCTCACCGCCCCACAATCCCCCGCCGAAGAAGCCCTGATTGAACTAAAGAACAAAATTCAGGAACATTCCGAATATGTCGGCGATGACTTCGCCGCACAGGCGCGCGCAATCCACGACGGCGATGCGCCGGAACGTTCGATATATGGCGAAGCCAACGGTGAAGAGGCGAAAAAACTGATCGAAGACGGCGTGCCCGTCGCCCCCCTGCCATTTATGCCAACCCGAAAGACCAATTGATGAACATCCTGATCACTGGCGCAAACCGTGGCATCGGGCGGGCCTTGCTGTCCCAATACGACGCTAACGGGCGCGCGGCCACCGGCACATCACGCAGCGGCGCAGCCCCCCTGCTACCCCTTGATGTTACCAATCAGTCATCCCTGAACGCGCTGGCCGAACGGCTGACGGGTCAACCGATCGATCTGCTGGTGTGCAACGCTGGCATCTACCCGGATAAGGGCGAAACCCTTGAAAGCGGTTTTCCCGCGCAAATGTGGGCAGATACCTTTGCCACCAATGTCACCGGCGTATTTCAAACCATTCAATGCCTGCTGCCCAACCTGCGCGCCGCCCCATCTGCAAAGATCGCAATCATATCCTCAAAAATGGCCAGCCAGCTGAACGCGCCCGGCGGCTCCTATATATACCGCGCTTCAAAGGCCGCCGCCCTGAACCTGGGGCGCAATCTGGCCCAGGACCTGAAAGGTGACGGTATCGCCGTGGGCATTTACCACCCCGGTTGGGTGCGCACAGACATGGGTGGCGGCAATGCCGATATTGGCGAAGGCGAAGCCGCCAGCGGACTGGCCGAACGCTTTGACGACCTGTCCATGGACACCACCGGTTGTTTTTTAAACTGGGACGGCAGCGCCCAGACATTCTGAGGCGCAGGCCTGCGGCGCGGATATTTAAAAACAGAAGAAACAAACCCGGCTTTTCTTTGCAAAATACTCCCGCCGGAGGCACCGCGACGCGCGTAGCGCGGCGCAACCACGCATCACCGGTCAATGCCTTGCTCTTTGTGTCCCGTGCCCTTAGGAAACCCTTGACTAACAGCTTGGGATAACAGCGCCAAAATGCCAATCCTCGTGATGAAATTCGGTGGCACATCCGTCGCCACACTGGACCGTATCAGCCGGGCCGCCAAACGCGTCGGGCGTGAGGTGGCGAACGGCTATGATGTGATCGTCATTGTCTCGGCCATGTCAGGAAAAACCAATGAACTGGTGGGCTGGGTTGATGAAACCTCGCCGTTTTATGACGCGCGCGAATATGACGCTGTTGTTTCGTCGGGTGAACAGGTCACCGCCGGGCTGATGGCGCTGACCCTGCAGGAAATGGACATCCCGGCCCGCAGTTGGCAGGGCTGGCAGGTGCCGCTGAAAACAACATCGGCCCACAGTGCAGCGCGGATCGAAGAAATCCCCACCGACAACATCAACGCCAAATTCGGCGAGGGCATGAAAGTTGCCGTCGTCGCCGGGTTTCAGGGGGTTTCGCCAGAGGGGCGCATCACCACCCTTGGGCGGGGCGGATCTGACACCACAGCCGTGGCCTTTGCCGCCGCCTTTGGCGCCGATCGGTGTGACATTTTCACCGATGTTGACGGGGTCTATACCACCGACCCGCGGATCTGCGACAAGGCGCGCAAACTGGAAAAAATTGCATTTGAAGAAATGCTTGAGCTGGCCTCACTTGGGGCCAAGGTGCTGCAGACCCGTTCGGTTGAACTGGCGATGCGCTTTGGCGTGAAATTGCGGGTTTTGTCCAGCTTTGAAGATAACAACGAAAATGCAGGCACCCTGGTGTGTGCCGAGGAGGATATCATGGAAAGCAATGTTGTGGCCGGTGTCGCCTATTCCCGTGACGAGGCGAAAATGACCCTGATTTCGGTGGCCGACCGCCCCGGCATTGCCGCTGCGATATTCGTACCCCTGTCAGAGGCCGGGGTAAACGTTGACATGATCGTGCAGAATATCTCCGAAGAGGGGCGCACAGACATGACCTTTTCCTGCCCGGTCGATCAGGTCGCGCGCGCCCAAAAGGCAATGCAGCAGGCCAAGGACGAAGGTGAGATAAACTTCCATGATCTGGTGGCAGACACAGACGTGGCCAAGGTATCCGTCGTTGGCATCGGCATGCGCAGCCACGCCGGTGTTGCCGCAAAAATGTTTGATCAACTGTCACGCGAAGGCATCAATATTAAAGTTATTACAACCTCAGAAATTAAAATATCTGTGCTGATTGACCGGAAATACTTGGAACTTGCGGTTCAGGCACTGCATGATGCTTTTGAATTGGAAAAAGCAGCCTAAGGTCGCATCGGCGAAAAGGACACATGGCCGAACAAGCAGAAAGCGAAAGCCGCAAGCTGTTACAGCGTTTGCGCGACACACTGGCCGAGGACAGCGCCGGTCAGACCCGGCTTGATCGGATCACCCATCTTATTGCCGACAGCACCGGCAGTGATGTGTGTTCAATCTATCTGTTTCGCGACGCAGAAACCCTGGAATTATGCGCCACACAGGGGCTGAACCCTGACGCGGTACACCAGACCCGCCTGCGGGTCGGCGAAGGGCTGGTGGGGCGTGTGGCCCGCCTGACCCGCCCGGTAAACACGGCCGATGCGCCACAGGCGCGTGGTTTTCGTTATATGCCCGAAACCGGCGAAGAAATATATTCGTCCTTCCTTGGGGTGCCTATTCAGCGCCTTGGCAAAACCCTTGGCGTTCTGGTGGTGCAATCCAAAGAAGCCCGCGAATTTTCGGGTGATGAAATCTACGCCCTTGAAGTGGTGGCAATGGTGCTGGCCGAAATGACCGAACTGGGTGCCTTTATCGGCGAAGGCGCCGCCCTGTCTGCCCTGCACCAGCAACCAATGATGTTTCCCGCCGGCACCGGTCAGGAAGGTGTGGCAGAGGGCCATGTTTACCTGCACGAACCGCGCGTTGTGGTCACCAACCCGGTGGCCGATGATCCGGTGGCCGAGACCGCCCGTTTGCAAGAGGCGGTAAATACCCTGCG
>DAOURA010000165.1 GCA_030625325.1 Marinosulfonomonas sp. | reverse complement strand
CGCCCAAACCGAATGGCGCGTGCAGCGATACGAAGATACCGCGACCCGCATTCGCCTGTTTCCAAAAACCGGCCGCAGCCACCAGTTGCGTGTCCATATGCGTGAAATTGGCCACCCGATTTTGGGTGACCCGTTTTATGCAGCGGGTGAGGCGCTGAATTTTCCGCGCCTGATGCTACACGCCGAAAGCCTGCGCCTGCGCCACCCGGATGGTGGCAAGGGGCTGACGTTCAAGGCGGGTTGTGGGTTTTAGGGGGTGGGGGGTAGGATCAGCTAACGATCGTTTGTTCCATACTGCACGACCATTCTTTTTGTACGACTGACCAATCGCCGTATTTCTCTGTCAGATAATCTGTGTAATTGCGTGGGGCTTTCAGGGACCGGCCACGCCATTCAATTTCATCGAACCCATCATAATAGCTGTTTTCGACTTTCATCACAAAATCTGCGGCCTCCCAGTATACATGGCCATCCAGTTCGTCTTTTATGATTATATCCAAACAGTTGGATGTCTTTTTGATTAGTGATTTTCGATCTTTGACTTTGATGATCCGGGGCAGGCCCTTTTTTGCGAACAGGTGGTCCTGTTTGTATTTTTTGGTGCGCAGCCGCCACCCCAGATTGCGAATTTTTGGCAACAGGCCCATCAATCCGGGCAGATCGCGCCGCATGATCGAAATATCTGTATCGCTATCCCACGGTAACAACCTACCCTCACGAACAATTCCCAGCAGCGTGCCGCCTTCCAAATAATAGGGAACCTTGGCATCGTTCAAAATGTCCACTACCCCCAAAAGTTGGCGTTCCAGGACCGACGTATCGTATTTTTTAGTGCTCAATCGGTTTCCCGATCTTTGATTTTATTAATGATATACGTCGTCGAAACGCCATCTGTCCGCGGAAAATACTTAACCTCACAAACATCCGAAAAGTGATCAAATTTCCCGGCCCAGTCGTCACCCATGACAAGAACATCGGCCTTATGCTCAATCAGGTATTCCCGCTTCAGTTCAAGGGATTCTTCAACAAACACCTCGTCAACGCAGTAGACGCTTTTGACAATGTGAATCCGGTCTGCCTCGGGGAACACCGGATAACGGCCCTTTTTGCTCATGTTCAAAGCATCAGAAGAAACACCCACAATCAGGGTGTCGCCCAGTTCTTTGGCCCGCTGTAAAATGTTTACATGCCCGACGTGGAACACATCAAAAGTGCCAAAAGTAATTACGCGTGTCATTGGGGTTCCTGAAAAAAATCCGGGCGGTATTGTTTCATTTTTTTAACAATTCTCAACTTGCGAAGCAAGTTGGGTGGTTTGTTCTGTATCGTTGTGTCACCTGAAAAAACCATGTTTCTGATAGCATCCAAAACACGTTCTGACGATTTTCCGTCCCTGTAGGGGTGCATCCTCTTGGAATAGGGTTCCCCACGTGATTTTTCGGCTGAAAAATTGTTAAAAACAAACCGCAGCTCGTTTTCTAAACTCTGTGGGTCTACAAAATTCCGGCTGTGCGGTCCGGCCACCTTGGGGCGAAACACAAGTGTCGGGACACCCAGAACCAAAGCTTCCGCAACCGCAGAAGACGTATCAGATACCACAACATCAGACTGGCTGATCAGGTCCAGAATATCACTGGTCTCGGCCACCTTCAGGTTTGCGCCAATGGCTTTATAGGACGCGATGATTTGCGGGCTTTCCAGTGGGTGGAACTTTGCGGTGACTGAATATTGTGGGCTACGGGAAAGGGTGCGCCATTCTTCCAAAAGGGCCGGCGCAGAGGTCAGGCTTGGGCTGAACGTCGGGGCGTACAGCACTTTTCGCGGGGTCTGTGTGCCACTGGACCTGCCTGTGGCATTGGCCCAGGGGTCCAGTTTGGGCCACCCGGTTTCAACCACTTTGAAATGCGGGTGTTTCTTTTGCAGCTTTTCAAAGGGTTCTGTCGTCAGCGGCCCGTGTGTGCAGTACAGATCAAACAGGCCGCGAATATTAAAGTGGCCCTTTTTTTCAATTCCAAACCCATGAAAAACCTGAACCTTCAGGCCGGGAAAAAAGTGCGGCACCCAGTTTCCGGGTGCAATTACGCTGTCAGGGCTAAATGCCTGAACCTCTTTTGTGCTGCAAAGAACTGTCACCGGGTCAATCCAGTCTGGCTTGCCCAGATTGTACAAAAACCAGCCGACCTGATCACCCCTGTCGATTGCGGCCTTTTCCAGGGGGCGCAAAATCGAAAAGGAATAGGGTTGTTCAACAAAAAAAAGGTGTTTCATGGCTGTTTCATACTATTGGGCAATACAGCGCAAACTGCCACATCAATTTATCAGGATAGTAAAAAAAGGGGCCACCAAAATGGCAGCCCCGATTGCTAATTTGAAAAGGCTCTTAACCTTCTTCTTTGACTTCTTCGCCAGTGGCCTGATCAACCATCTTCATGGCCAGACGTACCTTACCGCGGTCGTCAAAGCCCAGCAGTTTGACCCAAACTTCCTGACCTTCTTTCAGAACATCGGACGGGTGGTTCAGGCGGCGGTTTTCGATCTGGCTGACGTGCACAAGGCCGTCTTTTTTGCCAAAGAAGTTCACGAAAGCCCCGAAATCAACGATCTTCACCACGGTGCCTTTATAGATAACACCGGCTTCAGGCTCGGCCACGATCGCATGGATCATGTCATAGGCCTTTTTGATCGCATCACCATTTGGCGATGCGATTTTGATGATGCCTTCATCGTTGATATCAACCTTGGCGCCGGATACTTCCACGATCTCGCGGATGACCTTACCACCGGATCCGATAACTTCCCGGATCTTGTCTGTTGGCACCTGCATGGTTTCAATGCGTGGGGCGTGAACTGAAAATTCTGCCGTGTCAGACAGCGCCTTGTTCATTTCACCCAGGATATGCAGACGCGCATCCTTGGCCTGTGCCAAAGCCTTGCCCATGATTTCCGGTGTGATCCCGGCGATCTTAATATCCATCTGCAAGGATGTGATGCCGCCTTCAGTCCCGGCCACTTTGAAATCCATGTCGCCCAGGTGGTCTTCGTCACCCAGAATATCGGTCAGGATTGCATATTCACCGTCGTCCTGCATGATCAGACCCATGGCAATACCTGCAACCGGTGCCTTCAGCGGAACACCCGCATCCATCATCGACAGTGAACCACCACAAACCGACGCCATCGAAGACGAACCGTTTGATTCAGTGATCTCAGACACAACACGAATTGTATAAGGGAAATCGGTTGCCGCAGGCAAAACAGCCTGCAACGCGCGCCATGCCAGTTTACCGTGGCCAATTTCACGACGACCAGTGAAACCGAAACGACCAACTTCACCAACCGAATAGGGGGGGAAGTTGTAGTGCAGCATGAAGTTCGACTTATACATGCCCTGCAAGGCATCAATCATCTGTTCATCGTCACCGGTGCCCAGTGTGGTCACAACCAACCCTTGGGTTTCACCCCGTGTGAACAGTGCCGAACCGTGGGTCCGTGGCAACAGACCAGTTTCCGCAACAATCGGGCGAACGGTTGTTGTGTCACGCCCGTCAATACGCTTGCCGGTTTTAACAACGTCACCGCGCAGGATGCCTGCTTCCAGACCCTTCAGGGCGGAACCAAGGTTTGCATCATCCAACTGCTCGTCGCTCAACGCGGCCTTGATCACATCACGCGCTGCCGAAACGGCGGCTGTGCGCTCTTGCTTGTCAGTCAGGGCAAACGCCTTGCGCATGTCCTTTTCACCGGCCTTGGCAACGGCCTTGGACAGATCTGAATAGTCAGGCGCCTGATAGTTAAACGGCTCTTTCGCGCAATCTTCGGCCAGATCAATGATCAGGTCGATAACCGGCTGAATTTGTTTATGTGCAAATTCAACAGCGCCCAGCATTTCGGCTTCGGTCAGCTCATAAGCTTCGGATTCAACCATCATCACGGCGTCTTTGGTGCCGGCAACAACCAGATCAAGACGCTGATCAGGGTTGTTCTTCAGGTTGTGCATGTCGTCCATTTCAGGGTTCAGGATGTATTCACCATCCTCAAAGCCCACGCGACAGGCCGCAATCGGCCCCATGAACGGCGCGCCCGAAATTGTCAGCGCAGCAGAGGCCGCGATCATCGCAACCATATCCGGGTCATTGACCAGATCGTGGGACAGCACTGTGCAGATCACCAGAACTTCGTTCTTAAAGCCGGGTGCAAACAGCGGGCGGATCGGGCGGTCAATCAGACGGCTTGTCAGGGTTTCTTTTTCAGTTGGGCGTGCTTCGCGCTTGAAAAAGCCGCCCGGGATTTTACCGGCGGCATAGTATTTTTCACCATAGTGAACGGTCAGCGGGAAAAAATCCTGCCCCGGCTTTTGCGACTTGGCAAAAGTAACGTTGGCCATAACGGATGTTTCGCCCAAAGTGGCAATAACCGATCCGTCGGCCTGACGGGCAACTTTGCCCGATTCCAGTGTCAGCGTCTCTTCGCCCCACTGCATGGATTTCTTGGTTTCTTTAAACATGTATAGTTTCCTCTAAGGAGCACTCCCGGCCTTCCGGGTCTCCTAATTTAAATAGCGGCCGAATTGCCGCCGATCCCTGATTATCCTTATCGGGTGCCGGGACCAAAGCACCACATCTTTCGATTGCGCGCGTTTAGCGGAAAAAGGGGGGAAAGGGAAGGGGCTTGGTGTTTGTTGCATGACCATCCATTTTTAAAGACGATACTTGCTCTTTGCTATGAATTTGACATAGCAAGACACATAACTCAAAAAATGATAGGATTTCTGAAATATGGATATTCGTAACTTCAAATCTGGCGGATA
>DAOURA010000076.1 GCA_030625325.1 Marinosulfonomonas sp. | reverse complement strand
CGCCCACAAAGCCCATGTTTGGGTCTGCGAAGTCGCACATCATCAGGTCGGCGTCTTTGCCCGACAGACCGATCGCCTTGCCGCCTTCGGCATTGATGGCCTGCACGATGCGTTTGTTGACCTGCCCCGACAGGACCATTTCCACCACTTCCATGGTTGGGGCATCGGTAACACGCTTGCCGTTCACAAATTCGGATTTGATTTTCAGCTTTTCCAGCATCGCGTTGATCATCGGACCACCACCATGCACTATAACCGGGTTCACGCCGACCTGCTGCATCAGCACAACATCGCGCGCAAAGCTTTCCATTGCTTCGTCACTGCCCATGGCATGGCCGCCCAGCTTTATCACCACTGTCGCGCCGTCATAGCGTTGCAGGTATGGCAATGCCTGTGACAGGGTTCTTGCGGTGGCGATCCAGTCGCGGTTCATGACGTTCTGCTTTTTCATTTAGTGACCTCTGGCATCATTAGGTAGCCTGATCGCCAAGCCCTGCCAAGGGGGGCGGGCGTAGTGTGGCGCCTATTCCAGCCCGGCGATGATGGCACGCAGCGTTGGAATACCGTCACCTTTGTCGGATGAGGTCAGAACAATTTCCGGGTACGCCGTCGGATGTTTGGACAATGCGGCCCTGACCTGGATCAGAACCTTTTCCAATTCGGCCGGTTTTACCTTGTCAGTTTTGGTCAAAACACACTGAAAAGTCACCGCAGAGCGATCCAAAAGCTTTAGAATGTCTTCGTCCACAGTTTTTACGCCGTGGCGTGCATCAATCAAAACAAAGGCCCGCCGAAGGGTCTGGCGACCAGACAAATAGTTTTTCATCAGCAGTTGCCACTTTTCGACAACCTTGACCGGGGCGTTGGCATAGCCATAGCCCGGCAGGTCAACAAGATAGTGATCATCAGAGGCTGTGAAAAAGTTAATTTCCTGGGTGCGTCCCGGTGTGTTTGATGCGCGCGCCAGTCCCTTTCGCCCGGTCAGGGCGTTGATCAGGCTGGATTTCCCAACGTTTGAACGCCCTGCAAAGCAAACCTCAAGCCGGTCTGCGGGGGGCAGGCCGTCCATGGCCACCACACCCTTTAAAAACTCAGTCGGGCGGGCAAACAGCAGACGGCCCTTTTCGATGGCTTCGGGCGTCTGCTCTGCAACTGGAAATGGAAGGTTCATTTGTTCATCCTGAACATCATTTCTTATCAGTTTTATCGCGCTTAAAGCCTTTTGTGATGTTTCCAAACACATCCGGTTTGTGCCCGTGGGTACGCATGATCAGATACTGCTGTGTAAAGGTGATCGTGTTGTTGGCGATCCAATACAACACCAGCCCACTGGCAAATCGGCCCAGCATGAACATGAACACCCATGGCATCCAGGCAAAGATCATCGCCTGGGTGGCATCGGTTGGTGACGGGTTCAGCTTTTGCTGCAACCACATCGATATACCCAACAAAATAGGAAGAACCCCAAGTGAGAACATAAAGAAGAACGATGCCGGATCAGGTGTTTCAAACGGCAACAGGCCAAACAGGTTCAAGATCGAAGACGGGTCCGGTGCCGACAGGTCTGTTATCCAGCCGATCCAGGGTTCGTGGCGTAATTCCAGCGTCACAAAGATAACTTTGTACAGCGAGAAAAAGATCGGGATTTGCAGCAGGATAGGCAGGCAACCGGATGCCGGGTTCACCTTTTCCTTTTTGTACATCTCCATCATGTCTTTTTGTAGCTTCTGCTTGTCGTCGCCCGCTGCTTCCTTAAGCTTTTCCATTCTTGGCTGAAGCTCTTTCATCTTGGCCATCGAAACATAAGATTTGTAGGCCAGCGGAAACAGGGCAGCTTTGATGATCAGCGTCAGGCCAATGATCGACCAGCCCATGTTGCCAATAATGCTATGAAGCCAGTGCAGGACGGCAAAGATCGGCTTGGTCAGGAAAAAGAACCAACCCCAGTCGATGGAATCAAGAAACCGGTAAATGCCATTATCAGTTTCGTATTTTTTGATGGTTTCCCATTCTTTTGCACCGGCAAACAGTTGGGTAGACAGGGATACCGTCTGACCGGGGGCAATACTTTGGGTTTCAAGGCGGGCAATTGATTTATAAAAATCGCTGCCGGTGGTGTATTGCAGGACGGATGTAAATGGCTGGTTGGCTGCGGGAATAAGCATCGACATCCAATAGTGGTCGGTGAACCCAACCCAGCCATTGCCGGCAACTTCGATCACGTCAGAAGTTGCACCCCAGCTGTCGTCGGCGTCAAAGCCGCGAATTTTCTTGTATTTAAATTCGTGCATTTCTTCGCCGGACTGGCGGATCGCGCCTTCGTGAATGATGAAAAAGCCCTTTTGATCGCTTGGTTCACCTTCGCGGACCAGTTCACCATAGGGGGCCATTCGAACGCTGGCGTTTGTTGTGTTTTCAACTTCCTGTGCCACAGTGAACAGATAGTTTTCATCAATGGAAATGGTGCGACTGAACAGCAGGCCTTTGCCGTTATCCCACGATAGGGTCAGGGGGCTGTCGGTGGTCAGCGTTTGACCCTTTGACAGTTGCCACTGGGTGTTTGCCCCGGGAACGTCATCAAACCCCAGATCCCCACCGGGTGCCCAGCCAAAAAGCGCATAATATGCATCGGGTTCCCCCACAGGTTTCAGTAGTGTGACGTTCTTGCTGTCTGCATCCAGCGTTTCGCGGTAACCCTTTAGTGACAGGTCATCAATACGCCCCCCTTGCAGGGAAATGCTGCCTGACAGGCGTGCGGTGTCAATTTTAACCCGGGGGGCCGTTTCAGCAGGTATTTCTGCGGCGCTTTCCGGGGTTTCCGGTGTTGATCTGATTGCTACAGGTGCATCAGTGGCGACCACCGGCTGGCCTGCAACTGGTTGGGCATTAGGATCAGTGATTTGCTGTTCCGGTGGAAATAGCACGAACCATACAAGGATCACCAAAAAGCTTAGTGCTGTGGCTAAAATTAGGTTCTTATTCTGATCGTTCATTTGGCGCCACTACCTGTCCATTTTCGGGTAGGGTGGTTCAACAGGTCAGGGGCCTGAATGTCAACAGGTCCCGACTGACAGAATGGGGCTCAACAGGTGTTTTGGCCTGTTTTTGTTACCCTGCCTTGCGTCCAACCTGTGGCGTCTCAGGAAGTTTGGCGTGATGTTGAATTATCCAGTTTTGGGTTGTTCCAAAAGGCATCGGTTTGGCAATGCAAAACCCCTGAACATGACCGCACCCCAGTTGGGCCAGTATTGCGTGCTCCCCAATTGTTTCGACGCCTTCTGCCAGTGTTTCAATGTCCAGGCGTTCGGCCATCGTCAGTATGGCAGACACCATGCTTTGCTGGTCCCGGTCGCGGTCAACGCGGGTGATGAAGGAGCGATCAATTTTAATGCGGTCAACGGCAAAGCGGCGGATGTGTGAAATTGAGGCATGCCCTGTCCCGAAATCATCCAGATCAATCTTGCACCCCAGTTTCCCCAAAGCCTTAATATTACGAATGATAATGTCGTCCTTGGAAGAGGCGATCACATCTTCCAATATTTCGACACATAACCGGTTGGGCGATAATTCAAACCGGTCCAGTTCCCATTTTATTTTTTCACACAGGGTTGGGCCGGAAAGGTCGGCACCAGAAAAGTTTACCGAAACACTTGGAACATGAAGTCCGATCTTTTCCCAATGGCTGATTGCTGAAAGGGACTGGGACAACATAATTTCACTAAGCCGTTCATGCAGGCCCAGGTCGGCAATTGCGGGAAGAAAGTCACCGGGTAGTATCAGGCCATGATCCGGGTGTTCCCACCTTGCCAGGGCTTCAAAGCCCGTGATTTCCCCTGTATTTGTTGATACTTGGGGCTGAAACCAGGGGCTGATTTGTCCGATTTCCAATGCTTTTGCAACGTTCCCGTGCAATAGTGTCTGGTTATCGGCGCGCTTTTTTATTTCGGGGGAATATGCACGTATTGATCCGGCCCCGTTTGACCTTGCTGTTTCAAGCGCATGTTCGGCGCATTCAAAAAGTGCGCTTCCTGTGCGTGCTTTTGCTTTTGCGGGCAAGCAGAAACCAATTGAAGCCGTGATGAAAACGCGTGTTGCATCAATTGAAAACGGTTCTGATATGGCGACCTGCAGGCGGGCGGACAGTTCGATCATGGTTTCCAGATCCGCGCGCTGCACAGGGCCAAGTGCGACCCCGAACCGCGGCCCGTCAAGGCGCACCAGACAATCTGTTTCCCGCAGGGAATGTGCAAGGCGTTCTGCAACGCCTTTCATGACATTGGCCGCAGCGCTTGTTCCGTACTGGCTTTTCAGTGTGGAAAAATCATCCAGTGACAGGGCCATCGCCGCAGTTGTTTTTCCGGTTGTTTTTTCATTTGAGAGTGCTTCATTCAGCACCCTTTCAGCAGTATTTTTCAGCTGCAGATTGGTTTCCCCATCGCGTGCGGTGGTCCAGGCCGGGCCAGTCCCCGAAAACAGCCCGGTGATTGCGAAAATTGCCGGGAAAATCAGGGCCAGAAACAGCAGTACACCTTCACCGCCATACCAGTACCCCCCCAGTGTAATGGCTGGGATGAACGCGAATACCTGCAGGCCGGCAAATGCGCCCCTGAAGTTTTTGACAATGGTGCGGGTTTTGAACCAAATACTGAGTGACATAAAATAGCCTTTGAAATGCAACGCGGAAAACCCACGAAACATAACTATGGCTAGGGCAGGTTGTTAATTTACAGGTTAACGGACAAAAGCTTATTGTTGAGAATTTTCATCAAACTGCAAATTTATGGTGGTCAGTCTGGCAATAAAA
Organism: Marinosulfonomonas sp.; assembly: GCA_030625325.1. Classification (GTDB taxonomy): domain Bacteria; phylum Pseudomonadota; class Alphaproteobacteria; order Rhodobacterales; family Rhodobacteraceae; genus NVTR01. Next base: position 5,089 of record DAOURA010000076.1, on the reverse strand, counting down.
GTCAGGTGGATCACCCGCGTTTTGCCGGCTTTTTATCGGGAACCGGGTCAAACCCGTCCCGCCCCAGGGGATGACAGCGCCCAACCCGGCGCGCGGCCAGCCAACTGCCCCTTATCGCGCCGTGTTTTTCAAGGGCTTCCAGTGCATAGGCGGAACAGGTGGGCTGATAGCGGCAACTGTTCCCAACCCATGGCGAAAAAAGCAACCGGTACGCGCGCACAGGAACAGCAACAATATGGGCAAACGGGGTCATGGTGCCTTTTGATGTAGTTTCGACAATGCCTTTTGCAAGTCGTCACACATATCCGAAAATGGGTGTCGGGCCGTGATATTTGCCCGCCCGATTAAGACATAATCCCATCCCGGATTGCCAAACTGGGGTAAAGTCTGTCGGGCCACTTCGCGCAGGCGGCGTTTGGCCCGGTTGCGCGCGACGGCGTTGCCGACCTTTTTTGAACAGGTATAACCGATCCGGATTTTTTCACCCGCTTCATCAGGGGCGCGCCGTCTTGCCTGTAAAACGAAACCTGTCGTTGCCTGACGCGGGGCCTTGGCCGCCTTTAGGAAATCGGAACGTTTTGACAAAACCTGCAGACAAACGGAAACCGCCGACGGCATTTGTGCAGCCTTGGCGATGTCGCCTGCTACAGGTGCCCCCGGCGGTGTCAAATCACATGCCTTTCGGCGGCGCTTAGGCGCTAAGCGACTTACGGCCCTTTGCACGGCGTGCATTCAGGATTTTCCGGCCAGCTTTGGTTGCCATGCGCGAACGAAAGCCGTGGCGCCGCTTGCGGACCAGATTAGAAGGTTGAAAAGTGCGTTTCATCGCGTGTCTCCGTCCTGTGCGACCCAAACCCAATGGGGATTCGAGGGCCGTTAATATTCCAAGCCCGTGCTTTAGGCCGTCACCGGGGGCATGTCAATTCGCAACTGGCGTTATTCCTGCAACAATTTGGGTATTTTCAGCGGGTTCAATGTTTCAGTACACGCCCTATATGCACAATTGCTGAAACATATCTTCACCCGTGATCAAGCACGCGTGATCGGCCTTTTCCTTGGGCCGTCAGCAAGTACATGGTGTCAACAACATCACGGGACAGATGCAGGATAGAAAATGACTGAAATACCAGACAGGGTGCAAAAACGTGCATTCATGCGCGCACTGCCAATGATAGCAATCCTTATTGTGGCTGCTATCGGTTTTTTCACGCTGAAAGATTACATTTCGTTTGAGGCCCTTCGTGAAAACCGCGAAGCGTTGATTGCGTTCAGGGATTCCAATTATGTTGGAACGGCCCTTGGTTTCATGGCCATATATATAATTATCGTGGCCTTTTCCCTGCCGGGGGCAACAATTGCGACCCTGACGGGGGGCTTCCTGTTTGCGACATTCCCCGGCGCACTCTTTAACGTTATTGCCGCCACAACGGGCGCAAGCCTGATATTTCTGGCCGCCAAATGGGGCCTTGGGGAAAGACTGGCCGCCAAAATGGAGGCCTCAGACGGCGCGATAAAACGCATCAAGGATGGCATTGACGAAAACCAGTGGTCTGTTCTTTTTGCGATGCGCCTTGTGCCTGCGGTGCCGTTTTTTGTTGCAAATATTATTCCGGCGCTTGTTGGGGTTGCACTGTCGCGGTTCGTTATCACGACATTCCTGGGCATTATTCCGGGGGGCATTGTTTATACGTCCGTCGGTGCCGGGCTGGGTGAAGTTTTCGAACGTGGGGAAACCCCCGACCTTGGCATAATTTTTGAACCACAGATTTTGCTTCCGATTCTTGGGCTGTCTGCGCTTGCGCTATTGCCGATCGTGATCAAAGCATTTCGCAAAAAGGGTAACTGAAATGAAAACGATCAAGGCGGATATTTGCGTTATTGGCGCAGGTTCGGGCGGGTTGTCCGTGGCGGCGGGTGCGGTTCAGATGGGGGCCAGTGTGGTGCTGTTAGAGGGCCACAAAATGGGCGGGGATTGCCTGAATTTTGGCTGTGTTCCGTCCAAGGCGCTGATCGCGGCGGGCAAACACGCCCATGCCATGCAAACCGGCGCCGATTTTGGTGTTACCCCCGTTGTGCCCAAGGTTAGTTATGCTGGCGCCAAGGACCATGTGAAACGTGTTATTGACACCATTGCCCCCGCCGACAGTCAGGAACGCTTTGAAGGGCTGGGCGTGACCGTAATTCGCGAATACGGGCGGTTTATTTCGCCCACGCAGGTACAGGCCGGGGATACGGTGATAAAGGCGCGCCGCTTTGTTATTTCTACTGGCTCATCCCCGTTTGTGCCGCCAATTCCGGGGCTGGATGGTGTTCCGTATGAAACCAACGAAACGATCTTTGACCTGCGGGATAAGCCGGGGCATTTGCTAATTGTCGGTGGTGGCCCGATTGGCATGGAAATGGCGCAGGCCCATGTTCGCCTTGGCTGCAAGGTCACGGTGATCGAAGGGATGAAGGCCCTTGGCAAAGACGACCCGGAACTGGCCACAATAATTCTGGACCGGATGCGCGCCGAAGGCATTGAAATAGCCGAGGACGCACTGGCACAGGAAATCCGTGGCAAAGCGGGCGCAATTGAAATTGAAACCAAAGATGGCCGCATTTTCAAGGGCACACATCTTTTGATGGCTGTGGGTCGCAAGGCAAACATCGACGATTTGGGGTTGGACATCGCAAAGGTGGAATTTGACCGCGCCATTAAGGTGGATGCCGGTCTGCGCACCACCAACAGAAAAATCTATGCAATCGGTGATGTGGCCGGCAGTTTGCAGTTTACCCATGTGGCCGGGTACCATGCCGGGGTGATCATCCGTTCTATGCTGTTTGGTTTGCCATCCAAGGCGCGCACCGGCCATATCCCATGGGCAACCTATACTGACCCGGAACTGGCCCACGTCGGCCTGAGCGAAGCACAGGCGAAGGAAACACACGGTGAAAACCTTGAAGTCGTGCGATTTAAATACGCGGAAAATGACCGCGCTATTTCGACCGGCGAAACCACAGGCATGATAAAGGTCATGGTCGTCAAGGGCCGCCCGGTCGGGGCCAGTATTGCTGGGGCGGCGGCCGGTGAACTGATCGGGGTGTGGGCGCTGGCGCTGGCGAACAATTTAAAGATGTCGGCGGTGGCTGCAATGGTGCTGCCCTATCCTACGCTGGGGGAAATTAATAAGAGGGCGGCGGGGGCCTATTTCTCTCCGCGGCTATTTGATAGTGCTATGGTCAAACGGGTTGTTGGGTTTGTGCAAAAAGTATGGCCCTGACACCCAAATAAGCGGGTAAAAAATGTTTCTGAACTCTCTTTCAGGTCGTTTCCTGATTTTGACGACAGTATTCGTCATGTTGGCCGAAGTGTTGATCTTCGTGCCATCTGTGGCCCGTTTTCGGGAAGACTATTTATTGCTGCACCTTGAACGTGCGCAGATCGCGTCACTGGTGCTGCTTGCCAATGATATGATCGAAGAAGACCTTGAACAGGAACTGTTGCAGAATGCCGGCGTGTTTAATGTTGTGCTGGCACGAAATGAAGTGCGCCAGTTGATGTTGTCCTCGCCCATTCCTTCGGCCGTGACACAGACCTATGATCTGCGCGATCCGGGGGCGTGGGCATTGATCCGGGACGCAATCGCCCGCCTGCGGGAACCCGAAAACCACGTTATCCGGGTTATTGGTCACCCCGTTAAAGAAGCAGGCCTGTTGATTGAGGTCACAATGGAAACCGACCCGTTGCGCGCCGCGATGATCGACTATGGTTTCCGCATTCTTGCCCTGTCTGCGGTTATTTCCGTATTAACCGCGTTTCTGCTGTTCTTTGCTGTGCGCTATTTCATCGTCAGGCCGATCAACGGCGTGGTCAGGGCGATGACGTCCTACGCCAAGGCCCCCGAAGACGCGCGCCGCATTATTGAACCCAAGGCGGGCGTGACAGAGCTGCGAGAAGCAGAAACAGCCCTGATGTCGATGCAAACCCAACTAACCAGCGCGCTGCACCAAAAGGAACGGCTGGCGCAACTGGGCAGTGCCGTTGCAAAGGTCAGCCACGACTTGCGCAATATTTTGACGACGGCGCAACTGTTCACCGACCGGATGGAGCAAAGCAAAGATCCATATGTGAAAAAAACGGTTCCTAAACTGCTAAAGTCAATATCGCGGGCGGTGAACCTGTGCGAAACGACCCTGGCGTTTGGCAAAGCCGAAGAACCGCCCCCCGCCCTTGACCGGATCACATTGGCCGATGTTGTCGGTGATGCGATCCAAAGTGAACAACTGGTGGCCAGCAGTGACAGCATTGAATTCACCCAAAACATCCCCGCAAACATGGTTGTTCGCGCGGACCCGGAACAACTGTATCGTGTTTTGTCCAACCTGATCCGCAATGCCCGTCAGGCCATTGTTGCCAGTGGGTCTGTCGGGGAAATATCTGTTACTGCAAACGAAGACGAAAAATTCTGGTCAATCATGGTAAGCGATACCGGGCCGGGGCTGCCCAATAAGGCACAGGACCATTTGTTTCAGCCATTTCAGGGCGGAACCCGCAAAGAAGGCACCGGCCTGGGGCTGGCAATTGCCGCGGAATTGGTCCGGGGTCATGGTGGGCGGTTGGAGCTGGCCAAAACCGATGAAAAGGGCACAAGTTTCATAATTTGCCTGCCAAAAACAATAATTTCGCAGGAGGAGGCCGCGGAGTAATTCAGCCCTTGCAAACCCGCGCCGGTATCGCTACATCCCGCCTGTCCGCGCGCTGGTAGCTCAGCTGGATAGAGTACTTGACTACGAATCAAGGGGTCGGGAGTTCGAATCTTCCCGGGCGCGCCATATTTTTCAATGATTTAGCTATTTTTCAAATTTCAATGGGAAATAGACACTTTAATGCCCCAGCCACTGATAACGAAATGGGCAAGTATTGGGGTTTTAAAAAATACCTTCTTTAAAATTGTGTGAAATGCTCTAAAACCTCGATATTAAATCCACGCGGTATCAGACATTATGAACGCCGGGCGATCGGTGGTTACGGTTGGCAATAAGGTTGGATTTGTTGTAGAATGGATCTCTGATAACGACCATTTCATTTAGTAGATATGGCCTGGTT
>DAOURA010000177.1 GCA_030625325.1 Marinosulfonomonas sp. | reverse complement strand
ACTGGCCGGCAATGATATCATTGGTAAGCGGGTGTTTGACGCAAAATGCGCTGCCTGCCACGGCGAAAATGCAGCCGGGCGCGAAGGCACGGCACCGCCTTTGGTCCACAAATTTTATGAACCTTCGCACCATGGTGACGGCGCCTTTTTTGCTGCGGTGCGAAACGGTGTTCGCCAGCACCACTGGAATTTCGGGAACATGGCCCCGGTCGAAGGGGTGACTGACGGCGAAATCAAAATGTTGCTTGGCTATGTACGCACCATGCAGCGTGCAAACGGGATCAACTGATCGTCGTTACAACTCTGTTCGCAGGTGCCATAACTCTGGAAACAGCTCAACTTCCAGCATGCGGCGCAGGTAACTGACGCCGCCGGTGCCGCCGGTGCCACGTTTAAAGCCGATGATACGTTCAACCGTGGTGACGTGGTTAAAGCGCCAGCGACGAAAGTAGTCTTCGAAATCCATCAGTTTTTCAGCCAGTTCATATAGCTGCCAGTGGGTTTCGGGGTCTTCATAAACCTGTCGCCACGCCGCGCGCACCCCATCATTGGGGGTGTAGGGCTGGGTGACGTCCCGGTTCAGCACATCCCCCGGCACGTCAATTCCGCCCCTGACAAGGGCGGCAATGGCAACATCATAAAGGCTCGGCTGGGACAGTTCGTTGGTTAGTTTTTCCAAAATATCCGCGCGGTGTTCGTGGGGGCGCAGCATCGCCGGATTGCGGTTGCCAACGCTGAATTCGATCAAACGGTACTGCCAGCTTTGAAAACCGGAACTTTGCCCAAGACTGTCACGAAATTTAGTATATTCGCCGGGTGTCATGGTGCGCAGCACGTCCCATGCGGAATTTAGCTGTTCAAATATCCGCGCAACGCGGGACAGCATTTTAAAGGCCGGGCCGAACTGGCCATTGCCAAGGGCGGTGCGCGCCGCGCCCAGTTCATGGATTGCAAGGCGCATCCACAGTTCGGATGTCTGGTGTTGAATGATGAACAGCATTTCGTCATGGGCATCACTTTTGGGGTGCTGGGCGGTCAGTATCTGGTCAATACAAAGGTAGTCGCCATAAGACATGCGCCCGTCAAAGGACATTTGTGCACCGTCTTCAGACGGATCATAGGGTTTGGTCATTTTTGTAATCCTGTGTGGTGTGAAATTTTGATGCCGGGTCAGGTGACCCGTGATCTGGTTTTGAACTGCGGTTGGTCCCATTGGCGGGTGGCCATGATGTCGGCCAGAATATCCACGGCGCCGCGCACATCGGTTTCGTCAATATACAGCGGCGTAAAACCAAAGCGCATGATGTCAGGGGCGCGAAAATCGCCGATCACACCGCGCGCAATCAGCGCCTGCATCACCGCGTAGCCATCGGCAAAATGAAATGACACCTGCGATCCGCGTGTTTGCGGGTCACGCGGGGTGGCCAGTGTCAGGTCCGGGCAGGACTGTTCAACCAGCTTGATAAACAATTCCGTCAGTTCAATGGATTTGGCCCGCACCTGATGAATATCGGCGTTGTCCCAGATGTCCATCGCGGCCTCAAGGGCGGCGATTTGCAGGATCGGGGGCGTGCCGACGCGCATGCGTTCAATGCCCGCCCCGGCGCGATAGTCCGGGTCAAACGCAAAAGGTGCTTCGTGCCCCAACCAGCCCGACAGGGCCGGGCGCACCACATCGGCGTGACGGGGTGCAACATAGATAAACGCCGGGCCGCCGGGGCCTGAGTTCAGGTATTTATAGGTGCAGCCAACGGCGAAATCGGCGTCACACCCGGCCAGATCAACCGGCAACGCCCCCGCCGAATGGGCCAGATCCCAGATCACGACTGCGCCCGCGTCATGGGCGGCTTTGGTCAGGGCGGCCATGTCGTGCTTGCGCCCGGTGGCATAGTCCACTTGCGTTAGCATCAGCACCGCAAGATCGGTGTTGATGTGGTCGGCCACATCCGCCGGGGCAACGGTTTTCAGCACATGCCCCTGATTAAGGGACCGGATCAGCCCGTCAGCCATATAAAGATCGGTTGGAAAATTGCCGGTGTCTGACAATATGACCTTGCGGTCCGGGCGCAGCTCAAGCGCTGAGGCCAGCGCCTGATAGACCTTAATCGAAAGGGTATCCCCCAGAACCGTGGTGCCCGGCGCCGCCCCGATCAGGCGGGCAATCCGGTCGGCCAGTTTGGTTGGCTTGGCCATCCAGCCGGCTTTGTTCCAGCCGGTAATCAGCATTTCGCCCCATTCGTCGGTGATGGTTTCACTGACCCGGTTCAGGGCGGCCTTGGGCAGGGGGCCAAGGGAATTGCCGTCAAGGTAAATCACCCCGTCAGGCAGGTGGAACAGGTCTTTTGTTGCGCTAAAATCCATTTGTTTTCAGTGTCCCTTTCAGGGTGGTTTTGCCTAAGTCAGGTCAGGAAATCGCCGGTGATACCCTCGGCGTCAATGGCCGCGCACACCGCCGGGCGTTCAAGAATACGCCGGGCAATTGCGCCAATTTTGGCCATGTCACGGGGTGGGTTGGCCAAGGGGCGCCCCCAGCGGGCCAGCATCAAAAGGTAGATGTCCAGCAGCGAATAATCATCCCCCATGAAATAGGGGCCATCGCCAAGCCCGGCCTCAACAATGTCAAACCAGCCCATCAACCGCCGGGCGGCGGCCTGTTTGATGGCCGCGCCACCGTTTGGGTCGGTGGTGTACCTGTCGGGGTAATAATACATCAAAACATCGGGCTGAATGGTGGTGGCAAAAAACATCAGCCATTTATAGAAATGTGCGCGCTCGGGTGTTGCCGGTTTCGGGGCAAGTCCCGCGTCCGGCTGGCTGTCGCACAGGTGCAGGCAAATGGCGGCCGTTTCAAACAGCACAAGGTCGCCATCAACAAAGGTTGGGATGCGCCCTGCCGGGTTTAGTTTCAGATATCCGGCACCTTTTTGTGCGTTGTTGGCGCGGTCCACCGGGATCAGTTCAAACGGCAAGGCAAGTTCTCGCAACAGCACGTGGGGCGCAAAACTGGCGTTGCCGGGGAAATAGTGAAGCTGGATCATGAATGAAAACCTTTTATTTTTTTGTGGTGGTTGGGCGCTAGGCCTGACCACCGGAAATTTCAATGGCCTGTCCGTTCACGCTCTGGGATCCGGGGGCGCATAGCCACAGGACGGCGGTCCCGATTTCACTGGCCTCAATCAGGCGTTTATGGGGGTTGACGTCCACCATCAGGGCCAGCGCCTGTTCATCACTGAAACCGGTGCGCGCCTTGATTGATGTTACATTCTGACCAACAAGGGCGGTGTTTACATAGCCCGGACAAAGGGCGTTAAAGGTAACGCCCCGGCCTAAATAATCTTCTGACAGGGCGCGGATCAGGCCAACCAGGCCGTGTTTGGATGCGCTATAGGCCGCCGCCCCTTTCAACCCGCGAATCCCGGCAATGGAAGACACGGCAATGACCCGCCCCCAGGGTTCATCATGCATGGAGTTCAGGCATTCACGGATGGTCAGGAATGCGCCATCCAGATTGGTTGCCATGGTGCGGCGCCAGAATTCCAGATCAGTTTTATGCAGGGCGCGCCCCTCGGCGATACCGGCGTTGGCCACGCAGATGGTGATGGGGCCACGTTTGTTGGCCGCTGCCTTGACCCCGTCAATAACACTTGCTTCATCTGAAACGTCCATCTCAAGTGGAAATAGCCCCGGTGTTCCCTGTGCGGCCCCCTGTAAAACATCCCCGCGCCGCCCGGTGATTGTGACCTGCGCGCCAGCCCCCGCCAAGGCCTGTGCGATTGCCCGCCCAATGCCTGTGCCCCCGCCTGTGACCAGCGCGTGCTGTCCCTGCAAGTCTTGTGTCATGGTTTGTCCCCTGTTCGCAGTCTCAGGATGACGCGGTGATGGCCCTTGGGCAACCCCCAAAAGGGATGGGTTTGCGCCCGCGCGGGTTTGTATTAGAAATGCGGTAGGTAACAAACGACAAGATGAATGGAACAGGCATGAAAGCGATCGATTATCCCCCTGTATGGCTGGTTGGGTTTCTGGTTTTGACCTGGGGGCTGACGCGCCTGTTCCCCCAAACCGTGGGTCATATGCCACTGCAGGGGACAATTGCCGGTGTGTTGCTGGTGGCCGGCGTGGTTTTGATGATGCTGGCGGTCTGGGAAATGGCGCGGGCCAAAACAACCATTATCCCACGCCATGACCCGAATGCGTTGGTGACAGGGGGGATTTTCCGATTTACCCGCAACCCGATTTATCTGGGTGATCTGCTGGTTCTGGTGGCGGGCATTGTCTGGTGGGGGTCCGTTGGGGCGCTGGTGCTGCCGTGGATATTTGCCCGGGTGATTGAGGCCCGCTTTATCGAGGGTGAAGAAGAAAAAATGCGCACCCATTTCGGGAGCGCATTTGAGAAGTGGAGCGAAAAAACACGCCGCTGGGTTTAGGGTTTGCGCACCGCCTGCAAACGGTGGGCAATTTCGATTTTGGTGCCGGGGTAAACCGGCAAACTGCTGGGCACCCAGCCCTTGCCATTACGCCCGCCAAGCATGCCTTCGCTGACGTCCACCAGTCCAGGG
>DAOURA010000103.1 GCA_030625325.1 Marinosulfonomonas sp. | reverse complement strand
GCCCGCCGTTGGGTCGGAACGCCCTATGTGCACCAGTGTTCGACGCGCGGTGCCGGGGCGGATTGTCTGGGTCTGTTGCGCGGGGTTTGGCGTGATATTTATGGGGCGGAGCCAGAAGCTGTTCCCGCCTATTCGCCTGATTGGTCAGAACCACATCGGGTTGAGGCTCTGTGGGCGGCGGCGCGCCGCCATCTGATTGAAAAGCCGGTTCGTGATCTGGCTCCCGGTGACGTTATTTTGTTTCGGATGCGTGCGGGCAGTGTTGCCAAGCATCTGGGGATCGTTGGCCGGGTGGGGCCAGGTGCCAGTTTTATCCATTCGTATTCTGCCCATGGGGTGGTTGAGAGCCCACTAAGTGCGCCGTGGCACCGCCGGATCGTGGCAGCATTTGAATTTCCAGTCAGGAGTAACTGATGGCAACTATTGTATTGTCGGCCGTTGGGGCGGCTGCAGGGGCGTCTATTGGGGGCGGCATTCTTGGCCTGTCATCAGTGGTGATAGGGCGCGCGATTGGCGCAACGGTTGGCCGGGTGATTGACCAGCGCCTGTTGGGGGCGGGGGCTGAGCCGGTTGAGAGCGGGCAGGTGGATCGGTTCCGCTTATCGGGTGCCAGCGAAGGCGCTAGTATTTCGCAAATTTACGGGCGAACCCGTCTGGCGGGGCAGGTTATCTGGGCCTCGCGGTTTCAGGAAAACACGACCACCAGTGGTGGTGGTAAGGGCACGCCGCCGGGGCCGAAAACCACGGAATATTCTTACACCATCAGTTTGGCGATTGCCCTGTGCGAAGGTCAGATCACCCGTGTTGGCCGGGTTTGGGCCGATGGGCGTGAAATTGCGCGCGATGATCTGAACCTGCGGGTTTATACCGGGTCACAAACCCAGACGGCGGACCCCAAGATTGAGGCCGTAGAAGGCACCGGCAACAGTCCTGCCTATCGTGGTATCGCCTATGTGGTTCTGGAAGATCTGGAACTGGGGCAGTTTGGCAACCGGGTGCCGCAGTTTAGTTTTGAAGTGATGCGCCCCGAACAGGACGACGGGGTAACCACGCCCGACGGCCCGGCGAACGGCATTCGGGCCGTTGCGCTGATACCGGGCACAGGGGAATATGCACTGGCCACCAGCCCGGTTTATCTGGAACATGCCAAGGGCAATACCACGGTCGCCAATATCAACACGCCGAGCGAAAAGACCGATTTTGCTACGTCAGTTGAGGCAATGGACGAAGAATTGCCCAACTGCGGGTCGGTGTCGTTGGTTGTGTCATGGTTTGGTGATGATCTGCGGTGTGATCGTGCCAGTCTGCGCCCCAAGGTGGAACAAGCGGATGTTGATGGCCGGGATATGCCCTGGGGGGTGTCCGGGCTGACGCGAACCAGTGCAGAGTTGGTGCCAAGGGATAATGGGCGTTCAATTTACGGTGGCACGCCGACGGATCAGTCGGTGGTTGAGGCCATTCAGGAGCTGACGGCGCGCGGCAAGGATGTGGTGTTTTACCCGTTTATCCTGATGGACCAGATGGCGGGGAATGGATTGACTGATCCATGGAGTGGTGCGGGTGATCAGCCTGCCCTGCCGTGGCGCGGGCGTATGACCTTGTCGGTTGCGCCGGGGCAGGCGGGCAGCCCGGACCAGAGTGCTGGCGCCGCTGTTGAGGTCGATGCCTTTTTTGGCACGGTGCAGGTTTCTGATTTTACGATCAACGGCACCGGCGTGGATTATTCCGGCCCGGATGAGTGGTCATTTCGCCGCTTTATTTTGCATTATGCGCACCTGTGCGCCGCTGCTGGCGGGGTGGATGCGTTTTGCATCGGCTCAGAAATGCGTGGTCTGACGCAGGTGCGCGGGGCCGGCAATGCCTTTGTGTTTGTTGAGGGTCTGCGCCAGTTGGCGGGGGACGTGCGGGCGGTTTTGGGGGCTGGCACAAAAATTGGCTACGCCGCCGATTGGTCGGAATATTTTGGCTATCAGCCACAGGACGGGACGGGGGATGTGTATTTCCACCTTGATCCCCTGTGGGCGGACGACGATATCGATTTCGTCGGGATCGACAATTATATGCCAATGTCGGATTGGCGCGATGGCACAGACCACGCCGATGCCGACTGGGGGTCAATCTATAATACCGAGTACCTGAAATCCAACATCGCCGGGGGTGAGGGGTTTGATTGGTATTATGCCAATTCCGCCCATGAGGCAGCACAAAACCGTTCTGCGATCACCGATGGGGCACATGGGGAGCCATGGGTGTACCGTTACAAGGATATTCATGGTTGGTGGTCAAACCCCCACCATGAACGGGTTGGGGGTGTTCGTTCGGGGGTGGCAACCGGTTGGGTGCCGGGGTCCAAGCCGATCTGGTTTACCGAAATTGGTTGTGCGGCGATTGATAAGGGTACAAACCAGCCGAACAAGTTTATTGACCTGAAATCGTCCGAGTCCAGCCTGCCGAAATATTCTGACGGGCGGCGCGACGATCTGATGCAGATGCAATATCTGCGGGCGATGTATCAGTATTGGGGTGACCCGGTGAATAACCCGGTGTCATCGGATTATGGTGGCGCGATGGTGGATATGTCGCGCGCCCATGTCTGGGCGTGGGATGCGCGGCCGTACCCCTATTTTCCGCACGCAAATGACCTGTGGTCGGATGGGCCGAATTATTACCGTGGGCACTGGATCAACGGGCGATCCAATGCGCGATCATTGGCGGATGTGGTGCAAGAAATCTGTGCCCGATCAGGTGTTGGAGCGGTCGATGTTTCGCGCCTTTATGGGTATGTTCGCGGCTATTCAGTCAGTAATGTTTCAGGCGCGCGGGCGGCGTTGCAGCCGCTTATGCTGGCCTATGGTGTTGAGGCGATTGAGCGTGAGGGCACGCTGATCTTTCGCAACCGGACCGGGGTGGCGGATGTTGTGCTTGACCATGACAAGATTGCACTGTTGGCAGAGCAAACCACCCCGGTTGAACGGATGCGCGCGCCAGATGCAGAGACCGCTGGGCGATTGCGGCTGAGTTTCATCGATGCGGACGGGGATTATGACGTGCGCTTTGAAGATGCGGTTTTCCCGGATGAGACGTCAAATGTTGTGTCGCACAGTGAATTTCCCCTGCTTTTATTGCCCACTGAGGGGCGCGCGATAACCGAACGCTGGTTGGCGCAATCACGGGTGGCGCGGGATTCTGCGCGCTTTTCATTGCCCTTGTCGGGGTATGATGTGGGGGCCGGGGATGTGGTTGCGTTGCAGGAAGACAGCGGCGAAACCCTGTACCGGATTGATCATGTCACCCAGTCCGAGGCGCAGTTGGTGGATGCGGTTCGGGTTGAGCCGGAACAATACCACGCCAGTGACGCGGCGGATACGCCTGCAACCTTGCGCCCCTTTCGTGCGCCTGTGCCGGTTTATCCGCTGTTTCTGGATTTACCGTTGCTGCGTGGGGACGAAGTGGAGCACGCGCCGCACTTGGCTGTGTCGGCCTATCCCTGGCCGGGATCGGCGGCGGTTTATAGTTCTGCCAGTGACAGCAATTATGTGTTGAACAAACTGGTTTCGTCATCGGCGGTGGTTGGGCAGACAGTGAACACCCTGCAAGGGGCCAGTGCCGGGTTGATTGATCGGGGGGGCGCATTGCGGGTTAGCCTGTCATCGGGAACCCTGTCGTCCGTCGGGATGGATGAATTATTGAACGGGGCCAATGTGGCGGCCATTGGCGACGGCAGTGCGGACAATTGGGAAGTGTTTCAATTCGCTGATGTGGTTCTGGTCAGCGAAGGCGTTTATGAATTATCCAACCGTTTACGTGGGCAGGCCGGCAGCGATGCTTTGGCGTCCGGGGCATGGCCTGCGGGCAGTGTTTTCGTTCTGTTGAACGGGGCGGTGGGACAGGTTGATCTGTCACCGTCCGCGCGTGGGCTGGAACGCCATTACCGGATTGGCCCGGCGTCACGCCCGGTGGATGACCCGTCATACACCTATCTGGCGGCTGGGTTTGACGGCATCGGCTTGCGCCCACTGTCGCCAGTTCATTTGCGCGCCAGCACCGATGGGGCGGGCGATATCGCCCTTAGCTGGGTGCGGCGCACCCGGATTGATGGGGATAGCTGGCAGTCGGTTGACGTGCCCCTTGGGGAAGACAGCGAAAGTTATCAGGTGGAAGTTGTGCAGGGCGCGTCCGTGGTGCGTCAAGTAACGCGCACCAGCCCAAATTGGACCTATAGCGCCGCCGAGCAGTTGGCCGATGGTGTGGCCAGCCCGTTTACCATTCAAGTCGCCCAAATGTCCGCCCGTTTCGGAGCGGGCCTGTTCAAAAGGATTGATCTATGAGTAATACACCACGCCTTGGGTTGCCGCTGTTGCAAGCAGCGCAGGCCCAAAAACATGTTACAGTGAATGAGGCCCTTGTTCTGCTGGACGGAGCCAGTCAGCTGGTTTTGCTTTCGGCCGATACCACTTTGCCACCGGCACTGGCGGTTGATGGGGATTGTTATGGTTTGCCGGTTGGTGCGCAAAATGAATGGGTGGGTCGCGATGGTGATATTGCAATCCGTTCCAACGGTGGCTGGGTGTTCATGACGCCGCAAAAGGGTTGGCGAGCGCAAGTTAGTGATAAGAATGCAGCCGCGATTTTTGATGGGGCGGTTTGGGTTTTGGGGGCGGTTGCCCTGTCGGTGAACAATGCCGCCACGGTGCATGAAGTTCTGGAAATTGACCACGTGCTGGGGGCGGGGACCACGGACACTGTGCCTGCGGCAATCCCGGCGATGGCTATGGTTCTGGGGGTGACGGGGCGGGTGACAACGGCCCTGAGCGGAACACTGGCAAGCTGGCGCATTGGGGTTGCGGGGTCTGATAATCGGTATGGCAGTGGGCTGGGCCTGGCGCAGGGGGCATGGGTGCGGGGGCTGACATCAGCCCCCCAGACCTATTATTCTGATACAGATCTGTTGCTAAGTGGTGAAACCGGTGATTTTGCCGGTGGTGAGGTCCGGTTGGCCATTCATTTGATGCGCCTGACGATTCCGTCCCCTTAACCGCGCGCGCAGGTTACGCAGTTGGGGATGGTTGGGTCAAAATCCAGCCGCCCCGCTGCGATCTGATCGCCGCAATTGATGCAATATCCGTATTCGCCCTGTTCCATTCGTGACAGGGCGGCGGTGGCGCGCAGTCTGGATTGATCGCGCCGGGCCTGTGTGGCCATTGCCATTGCCTGTTGTTGCATGGCGTCCATGCGACTGAGGCGTCCGACCGATTGCTGGTCAAAGGTTACGGTGCTTTGGCCTTGCTGGCCAAGCCCGTCCTGATGTTCAATGTCTGTTAGTACCGCCAGAAGTTTCTGGCGATAGGTTTCCAGAAGTTTGTTATCAAGCCCCAAAATATTTCCTATCAACCATTGTGTTTTGTGATTTGACCCTATCTGTAGTAAATTGGCTATGCCACAGAGGGAAGTATTCATGGGCAGGACAAAAAAGAGACTGGCAGAGGTTGACCCGGTTTGGTCACAGATCCGCGAAGAAGGGCAACAGGCCGTTTCTGAGGAGCCGCTGTTGGGTGGGCTGATGCATGCCAGTGTGCTGCACCACGACACGCTGGAGGCGGCACTGGCCTATCGCATGGCGTCCAAATTGGCGTCCAGTGAAATGTCGGGGCAGTTGATCCGCGAAATCGCGGATGAGGCATACGCATCCGACCCGAGCCTTGGCCAAAAAGCGCGCGCCGATATTGAGGCCGTTTTTGAACGTGACCCTGCCTGCCAGAGGTATTTGCAACCTTTGTTGTTTTTCAAGGGGTTTCAGGCCATTCAGGCCTATCGCGTGGCCCATTGGCTGTGGAAAGATGGGCGCAAAGATTTAGCGTATTTCGCGCAAATGCGGGTTTCTGAACAATTCGGTGTTGATATTCACCCGGCGGCACGGATCGGGCAGGGGATCATGATAGATCACGCCCATTCCATTGTAATTGGTGAAACGGCTGTGGTTGGTGACAATGTTTCAATGCTGCATGCGGTGACGCTGGGCGGGACCGGCAAGGAACATGACGATCGCCATCCAAAAATCGGTGACGGTGTTTTGATTGGCGCAGGTGCCAAGGTTCTGGGCAATATCCATGTTGGCCACTGCTGTCGCATCGCGGCGGGTTCTGTGGTGCTGGAGGATGTTCCGGCCTGCAAAACTGTGGCTGGGGTGCCTGCAAGAATTGTAGGTGAGGCAGGATGCGATCAGCCATCACTGAGCATGGATCAGGTTTTAAATGGAATGACAGAATAATAAACACCAAGTTTAATGAGTGAATTATTCGAAACGCGTGAGAAATTTAGGGGAGAATTATCATGACAAGACAAACCAACGGACGTGGGCGGCTGTTTGATAACATACTGGAGACAGTCGGTGATACGCCGTGCATCAGGATCAACAATATCGGCCCGGCCAATGCAACGATCTATGTTAAGGCTGAGGCGTTCAACCCTGCCGGTTCGGTCAAGGACCGTCTGGCGCTGAATATCATAGAAGCCGCCGAGGCGTCAGGTGAATTGCAGCCGGGGCAAACCGTGATTGAAGCCACCAGTGGCAATACCGGCATTGGTCTGGCGATGGTTTGTGCGGCCAAGGGGTACCCGCTGATTATAACGATGGCCGAAAGTTTTTCGGTTGAGCGGCGCAAGCTG
The DNA here is from genome assembly GCA_030625325.1 of Marinosulfonomonas sp. GTDB lineage: Bacteria > Pseudomonadota > Alphaproteobacteria > Rhodobacterales > Rhodobacteraceae > NVTR01. Next base: position 967 of record DAOURA010000103.1, on the reverse strand, counting down.
ATGCGCTTTCTTGGGGCCAAGGTGATCTTGACGCCCAAGGAACAAAAAGCCTTTGGCATGTATGAAAAAACAGTTGAACTGGCGAAAAAGCACGGTTGGTTCATGGCCAGTCAGTTTGAAACACCGGCCAATGCGGATATCCACGAAAATACCACTGCGCGCGAAATAATGACTGACTTTGACGGTGAGCGGCTGGATTATTTTGTGAGCGGTTATGGCACTGGTGGCACGGTTGCAGGGGTCAGCCGGGTATTGCGCAAAGAGCGCCCGGACACCAAGATCATCCTGACCGAACCTGCCAATGCGGCCCTTGTCGGTAGTGGTGAGGCGCAGGAGCGCACAGCGGCAGGTGGCCCCGCCAGGGGACATTCGGCGTGGGCGCCGCACCCTGTTCAGGGCTGGACGCCAGATTTCATTCCGCTGGTTTTGCAGGAAGCATTGGACAATGAAGGATATGATGAATTGCTGCCGGTTGCGGGGCCTGATGGGATTGAATGGTCCAAGAAACTGGCCCGGCAAGAGGGGATATTCACCGGAATTTCAGGTGGTGCAACCTTTGCAGCGGCGATGAAGGTTGCTGAAACCGCGCCGGATGGATCAGTTATTTTGTGCATGTTGCCCGATACGGGCGAGCGTTATTTGTCGACGCCCTTGTTTGACGGGGTTGCGGCGGATATGGACGATGAAGAACTGGAATTGATGCGTTCAACACCCGGCTGTCAGTTGGGGTAATCGACCGAATACTGATTGATCAAAGCCCGCGCGTCATGCGCGGGCTTTGTTGATTCTAGGCTAACATTGCCATTGGGTTTTCAAGGTTATCCTTGATTGCGCCCAGCAGTTCAGCCCCAAGCGCGCCGTCAATCACCCGGTGATCAACGGACAGGGTCACGGACATCACCGTGGCAATTGCCAGTTCGCCGTCCAAGCCGACAACGGGTTTTTTCACACCTGCACCAACGGCCAG
>DAOURA010000110.1 GCA_030625325.1 Marinosulfonomonas sp. | reverse complement strand
CTGGGGGCAGAGGCCGCCGATATGATGGGCATTCTGGATCGCAAGCCGCGCGTGGTGGGCCATGAACTGTCGCCAAGCTACAGTAAGTAAAATCCTCACCTATTCGTTGGTGGACGGGCCGGGTAACCGGCTGGTGGTGTTTTTGCAGGGCTGCAATTTCAACTGCCCGACCTGCCACAACCCCTATACCATCGGCACTTGCAATGATTGCGGTGACTGCATTCCTGCGTGTCACGCGGACGCATTGTCCCTGCAAGGCGGCAAGATCACCTTTGACAGCGCGGCCTGCGATCACTGCGACGCCTGCCTTGACGCCTGCCCAATCAGCGCCAGCCCGATGACCACACAACACAGCGTGGCCGACATCCTGGCCATCGCCCGCACCCACCGCCCGTTTCTTAGCGGCGTCACCATTTCGGGGGGCGAAGCAACACTGCACCTGAAATTCATCGTTGAATTGTTTAGCGCAATTAAGGGCGACCCGGACCTGGCGGATATGACCTGTTTCATTGACACAAACGGCTATCTGGGCACCAAAGGCTGGCAGGCCCTGTTGCCGGTAACTGACGGGGTGATGCTGGATATAAAGGCGTTTGATGCTGGCCTGCACCGGGGCCTGACCGGGCGCGACAACAGGACCGTTCTGCAAAGCGCGCAAACCCTTGAAAGCGCCGGAAAGTTGTATGAGCTGCGTTACCTGATGATCCCCGGAAAAACCGATGGTGAAAACGAAATCAGCAGCCTGATTGATTTCGCCAAATCACTGTCGCCGGATGTGCGGGTGCGCCTGAATGCCTTTCAGCACCACGGCGTTAAGGGCGATGCGCTGGGGTGGGAAAAGATGGGCAAGCAAACCGTTGAAGCCACCGCCGGGCGGCTGCGGACGGCGGGGGTGAAAACCGTAACCACACCCGCGATCTATCAATAAAACGGCGCGACTTACTTTTGTTTCTTCACAAATTCAGTAAGGATAACAATGCGTTGCCCTTCAACGCGCCCTTCAATGTGCCCAGCATTGTCGGCCACCAGTGAAATACCACGAACGGCTGTTCCACGCTTGGCGGTAAACCCGGCACCCTTGACCGGCAAGTCCTTGATCAGGCTAACACTGTCCCCGGCCGCCAAAACCGTACCGTTGGAATCCCGGTGAATAAGCTGTTCAACCACGCGCCCGGCACTGGCCCAGGCAAGGGTTTCGTCATCCAGATACAGCATGTCCAGCAGGTCACGCGCCCAGGCGTCACCCGACAGCCGGTCCAGCATCCGCCAGGCTAAAACCTGCACCGGGGCGTGTTCTGACCACATGGAATTTGCCAGCACTTTCCAGTGGTTGGGGTCTGCTTCGCCGCCAATCTGATCACGGCAGGTGGCGCATAACAACGCCTGCATTTGCAAAGACCCATCCCCATCCGGCCCCACGTCAAATGCCGCCAGATCGTCGGTTGATGTGCAAAGTTCGCATGCGTTTTCAGCGCGCTCAGTCAGGGTGGTCATGTCATGCTTCCGCTATTGTGCTGGCCGGGCATAGCGGGTTTGGCAGGCGGGGGGAAGCAGCCTTACAAAAGCAGTCGTTCACACAATGAAAATTGAATCCAGACCAGCGATCGCCCAAGATGTTTTTCTCTTTAGCGCCCTGCGCCCCCAGCTAAATGGGTTGGCTGCTGTTGCTAGAAATTATCGGTCGATTTCAAGCTGAGCTACAGCATCACTGTTGCGGGCCTCCAGCCGTTCAAGGTTCACGATTGTTGACAGCATCAGGCGGTCATGGCTCCAGTCATCCGGTTTTTGGATCGCCATTGTTCCAAGCAGTGTCACCAGCAAAAGTGGTACGATGAACAGGGCAAATACGGCCCTTGGGTGGCGTTCGTCATTGCCCTCAATCAGGGAATTCAGGCGGTGGCGCAGCAACGTTACGGGGCGGCGTCCGAACCCCAGATTACGGGTTTGAACAAGGGTGATACGGGGCACTTCGACCGCAAACAGGCGGGTGGGTTTCAGGCTGTTTTCGCAGATCCGCAGCAGGCTTTCGCAGTATTGCCCAAGAACAATTTTGCGGCGTGCCAGAACGTTTTGGTCGCAGGACAGTTCCCGAAGAGTTTCGAAATTACGCTTCCATAGGGTGAAAGCCGGGTTCCAGAAAAACAACGGCCGTAGCAGTTCAAGCGCGATTTCCCATTCAAGGTCACGCTGGCGCAGGTGTTGAAATTCATGGCCAAGGGCGACCTTTAGGTCGGTGGGGTTGGACAGAATGGATGACGGCACCAAAATGATCCGGCGGCTCAATGTGCGGGTTGAAAACGGGATTGAAATTGTGTCCGAGACCCGCAATTCCAAATTGCCGAATTTACGCCACGGGGTGCTGGCCGCAACAATCCGGCACAGGTTTCCAAACCCCAGCACCAGACGCAGTGTTGCCAGCGAAAACCCAATGATCATGAATGTAACCAACGCAATACCAAGGTTGGTATCCATGTACTCAACCCCGCTAAGAACGCGACTGCGAAGGCCCAGCGCGTCTTCAAATGCACTGGGGGCCATTTCAAAGCTACCGCTCAGATATTGGGCGGTGACGAAATCAGAAATGTTAACCGAATACGTTGATGCGAACAGATCACTTGCGGTGATCATACTGACAAGAATTGCCAAAATTGGGCTAAGGATCGTTGCCAGAAATACAGCGTTTAGCAATCGCAGTTGGGTCGTATAGGCGTTTTGCAGCCCAAGTGCCGCGAACATTCGGCGCGCGACAAACCAAAGGCCAAGTGACAACACCAAAAGGATGTTCACATCAATATAGGCGTCTAATAAGGTCCTAAGTTCCATTATCCCTAAGTCTCCTATCAAGCAGTTCCCGCATCTCTGCCAGCACGTCTTCGGATAACTCTGCGTCATCCACAAGTCGTGCCACCAGCAGGGCCGGCGCGTTGTCAAAAAGCTTTTCTGACATATTCCTGAGCGAGCGTGACTGATAAGCATCTTTTGCCAAAAGGGCGTGGTAGACTAACGTCTTGCCCTTTTTCACACTGGTTACAAAATTCTTTTGCTCAAGGATCCGCATAATCGTGGCACCTGAAGTGTATGCCAGATTCCGGTCGGGGGACAGCCGGGCAAGAATACTGCGAACAGTTCCTTCCCCAAGTTCCCAAAGCTGGGTCATAAACTCCAGCTCAACTTCTGTCAGAAAATCGTTTTTTTTCTTTTTTCTCATTGGTCTTTCCGACGGGTTTAACTGCGCGATAGGTGGGGCACATCATTACTAAGTTTTTAATATTTGCCAAGTCAATTTCGACCGGGCGCCGGATCACACCTTCCAGAAGGTGAATACCCCCCAGAGAATTGCAATGCCCACGGGTGCCCAAAGGGGCATTCCGAACACCCCCAACCAAATCAGGAAAATATAAACGCTTCCCAGCAGGGAAATAAACAGGCGATCCCCCCGGGTTGTTGTCAGCCCCAGCACACCTTTGCGCTCATTACCCCCCGGCCAACGGATTTCCATCGCAATCAAAATCCCCATTGCCGAAAAGATACCGATAAAGACAAATGCAGTCGGCCATGTCCACGCCATCCAGCCCATATTACACCCTCCCCATGGCAAAGCCTTTGGCGATGTAATTTCGCACAAAATAGATAACGATGGCCCCCGGGATAATCGTCAGGGTACCCGCCGCTGCCAGCAGGCCCAGTTCATACCCGGCGCTTGAGGCCGTTTTGGTCATGATGGCAGCTATTGGTTTGGCCTGAACCGCTGTCAGGGTTTTGGCCAGCAACAGTTCAACCCAGGAAAACATAAAGCAGAAAAACGCCGCCACACCGACACCAGCCTTGATGTTGGGCAGGAAGATTTTCACAAAGAACCGTGGGAATGAATAACCATCAACATAGGCGGTTTCGTCCAGTTCCTTGGGGACACCGCGCATGAAGCCCTCTAATATCCAGACCGCCAGCGGTACGTTAAACAGTGTGTGGGCCAAAGCCACGCCCAGGTGGGTGTCAAACAGGCCAACGGCGGAATAAAGCTGAAAGAACGGCAACGCAAACACCGCCGCCGGTGCCATTCGGTTAGTCAGCAGCCAGAAGAAAAGCTGCTTGTCACCCAGAAAACGATACCGCGAAAATGCATATGCTGCAGGCAGGGCTACGGCGATGGAAATTGCCGAATTCAGTGTCACGTAACTAATTGAATTGATATAGCCCCAATACCAGGTCGGGTCGGTAAAGATCACCCGGTAGTTCTGGAACGTCCATTCCTGCGGAAACAGCGAAAACCCCGACAGGATTTCGCCGGTTGTCTTGAAGCTCATGCTAACCAGCCAGTAAATCGGCAGCATCAAAAACAGAATATAGATGAGCGGGATGAAGTAGCGTTTTTTCATCAGTCGTCCTTCATCATCAAAGTGTAAAAGACCCAGCTAACCAGCAGTGTGATGGCGAAATAGATCAGCGACATCGCCGCCGCAGGGCCAAGATCAAACTGACCAAGGGCGATTTTCACCAGATCAATGGACAGCAGGGTTGTTGAATTTCCGGGGCCACCGCCGGTTAAAACAAACGGTTCCGTGTAAATGTTAAAGCTGTCCATGAACCGCAGCAAAATGGCGATGGTCAGCACATTTTTCATCTTTGGTATTTGGATAAACCGAAACACCGCCCAGTTGGACGCCCCGTCAATTTTGGCCGCCTGATAATAAGCATCCGGTATCGACACAAGGCCCGCATAGCTGAGCAGCACCACCAGTGACGTCCAGTGCCACACATCCATGACGATAATCGTGGCCCAGGCCGCCGTGGGGTTTTGTGTCATGTCATAGGACACCCCCAGAACGTGGTTCATGAAATAGCCCAGCAGACCAATATCGGGCAGGGTAAAGATGTTCCACATCGCGCCGACAACATTCCACGGGATCAACATTGGCAGGGCCATTGTCACCAGACAAACAGGCACCCAAAACCCCTGTTTTGGCATCGACAGGGCGATGATAATACCCAGTGGCACCTCTATCGCCAAAATCATGCCGGTGAAAAAGAACTGCCGGCCAAGGGCGGAATAAAACCGGTCTGAATGCAGCAGCTTTTCAAACCAGCCCATACCTTCCCAGAAGAACAGGTTGTTGCCAAACGTTTCCTGAACCGAATAATTTACAACGGTCATAATCGGAATTAGCGCGTTAAACGCCACCAGCAACAATACCGGCAGAACAAAAAGCCACGCTTTTTGGTTTTGCGTCTTCATGTGTTTTGCCCCCCCTCAGATAGAACAACCCAACCATCCCGGTAAAGTCGTGTTTGATCCTGCTGAAAATTCAGATGAACGGCCGCGCCCTTTTCTGGTGGCTGGCTTTCGACAATCGCGCGGATCTTTAAATCACCGGCCATTGCTTCAACCACGTTATGGCGGCCGATATCGGATACTTTTCGAACAACGGCTTGCAGCCCTGTATCACCAAAGGTCACAAATTCTGGCCGGATACCAATTTCTGTCAGGCCGCCGGGTTGGCATTTAATATCCCCTTCCAGTGCGATGTTCGTCCCGTTCAAAAACGCGCCGCCATCGCGAACCTCACAAGGCAGAACATTCATTCCGGGCGAGCCGATGAAATGCCCGACGAATGTATGCGCCGGGCGTTCAAACAGTTCAACCGGGGTTCCGGTCTGCACAATCTCACCATCTTGCATGACAACCACCTGATCGGCGAATGTCAGGGCCTCTGTCTGGTCATGGGTCACGTAAATCATGGTCGCGCGCACCTTTTGGTGCAGCTCTTTCAGTTTTGAACGCAGTTTCCATTTCAGGTGCGGGTCGATGACTGTCAGCGGTTCGTCAAACATCACCACATTCACGTCTTCGCGCACCAAACCACGGCCCATGGAGATTTTTTGCTTATTGTCCGGCGACAGCCCCGCGGCGCGATTGTGCAGCATATCCGTCAGTTCAAGCATTTGCGCAATTTCATTCACGCGCTTTGTCACTGATGCCTCGTCCACGCCCCTGTTGCGCAGGGGAAAGGCCAGATTATCAAACGCGGTCATGGTATCATAGATCACCGGAAACTGAAAAACCTGCGCGATATTACGTTTGTCTGGTGGCAGGGCGGTCACGTCCTTGTCATCAAACAAAACCGCGCCTTCCGATGGCATCAGCAGACCGGAAATAATGTTCAGCAACGTGGATTTACCGCAGCCCGACGGCCCCAACAGCGCATAGGCGCCACCGTCCTGCCAATCCAGATCTATTTCTTTCAGGGCATAGTCTTCGGGTGTGCTGGGGTTTGGATAATAGCTGTGGCGCAGTTTTGAGAGTGTAATTTTTGCCATGTCAGGCCACCAACTTTCCGTCAGGCGCAAAATAAAAGCCCCTGGACGGGTCCATGAAAAACGGATGGTCTTCGCCGATATTAAACGGGAACACGCCGGGGGTCAGTGACACCCAGTTCTGGTCGAAAAAACTGAAATGCGCACTGCTTTCAGAACCGCTTAGTTCCGCCACCAGCACATTGCCCCGTATTTCCACCTGATCGTCAGAAATTTTTGTTGGCGTCACATGGTTGGGCCGAATGGCCAGGGAATATTGCCCATCCGTCAGCCCCGCAGCGGCCCCGGTGGCGGCCCATGAAATACCCGCGCTCAGGCGAAATTCATTGCCCTGTTTTGTAACCGGGGCGGAATTGATCGGCGGGTTGGAAAACACCTGTGCAGACACCAGATCATGGGGCGCGCGATAAATATCCGCCGTTGGGCCAAACTGTGTCACATGACCATCATTCATCAGGCCGGTATAGCCGCCCAGCATCAATGCCTCTTCCGGCTCGGATGTGGCATAAACCACCACCGCACCACGACCGGCGAACAGTTCCGGCAGTTGTTCGCGCAATTCTTCGCGCAGTTTATAATCTAGGTTGGCCAGCGGTTCATCCAGAAATACGGCGTTGCTTTCTTTGGCGATGGCACGCGCCAGGGCGGTGCGCTGTTGTTGCCCGCCCGACAGTTCATGGGGGCGGCGGTTTAACATCGGGCGCAGTTTCAAAATGTCGGCGGCTTCTTCGACGCGGCCCTGAATTTCGGATTTCGCCATGCCTGCAACCCGTAAAGGGGAGGCAATGTTTTCAAAAACACTCATGTGGGGGTAATTGACAAAAAACTGATGCACCAGACTGATATTGCGCCGCTGGGTGGACAATTTTGAAACGTCCTTGCCATCCATGAAAATCTGGCCGGATGCCAATGGCTCCAGCCCCGCCATCAATTTAATCAGTGATGTTTTACCTGCCCCGGTTTCACCCAACAATACGTTGAAATGCCCCGGTTCCAGCGTCAGGCTGGTGGGTTTGATATGGGTAACCGCGCCAACGCGCTTGGTTACATCTTTTAGTTCCAGCGTCATTCGGGCAACTTTCCGTTTTCTTATC
>DAOURA010000192.1 GCA_030625325.1 Marinosulfonomonas sp. | reverse complement strand
GATAAGAAAACGGAAAGTTGCCCGAATGACGCTGGAACTAAAAGATGTAACCAAGCGCGTTGGCGCGGTTACCCATATCAAACCCACCAGCCTGACGCTGGAACCGGGGCATTTCAACGTATTGTTGGGTGAAACCGGGGCCGGAAAAACATCACTGATTAAATTGATGGCCGGGCTTGAACCATTGGCATCGGGTCAGATTTTCATGGATGGTAAGGACGTTTCCAAACTGTCCACCCAACAACGCAACATCAGTCTGGTGCATCAATTTTTTGTCAATTACCCCCACATGAGCGTTTTTGATAACATTGCCTCCCCTTTACGGGTTGCAGGCATGGCGAAATCCGAAATTCAGGGCCGCGTCGAAGAAGCCGCCGACATTCTGAAACTGCGTCCGATGCTGAACCGCCGGCCCCACGAATTGTCCGGCGGGCAACAACAACGCACCGCACTGGCGCGTGCCATCGCAAAAGAAAGCAACGCCGTATTTTTGGACGAGCCACTGGCCAACCTGGATTACAAGCTGCGCGAAGAATTGCGTGAACAACTGCCGGAACTGTTCGCCGGTCGCGGTGCAGTGGTAGTTTACGCCACGTCCGAACCAGAAGAGGCCCTGTTGCTGGGTGGTTATACCGGCCTGATGAACGATGGCCATGTCACCCAATTTGGCCCAACAGCAGATATATACCGCGCCCCGCATGATCTGGTGTCCGCACAGGTGTTTTCCAACCCGCCAATCAATTCGGCCCCCGTGACGAAACAGGGCAATGAAATCCGCCTGAACGCGGGTATTTCATGGGCTGCCACAGGTGCGGCGGCGGGCCTGACGGATGGGCAATATTCATTGGCCATTCGACCCAACCATGTGACGCCGGTGAAAATGTCGGATGATCAGGTGGAATTACGGGGCAACGTGCTGGTGGCAGAGCTTAGTGGCTCTGAAAGCAGTGCGCATTTCAGTTTTTCCGATCAGAACTGGGTGTCACTGACCCCCGGTGTATTCCCTTTCAATATTGGTGAAGAGCATCCGTTTTTCATGGACCCGTCCAAGGGCTTTTATTTCGCGCCTGACGGAAAGTTGGTGGCCTGACATGGCAAAGATAACACTCTCAAAACTGCGCCATAGTTATTATCCAAACCCTAGTACGCCCGAAGATTATGCCCTGAAAGAAATTGATCTCGATTGGCAGGACGGCGGGGCCTATGCGCTGTTGGGGCCATCTGGATGCGGTAAATCAACCTTGCTAAACATCATTTCCGGTTTGTTGATGCCCTCTGAAGGCGCTGTTTTGTTCGACGACACGGATGTTACAGCGCTGCCACCTGATAAGCGCAATATCGCACAAGTTTTCCAGTTTCCGGTGATCTATGACACGATGACCGCCTTTGATAATTTGGCCTTTCCGCTGCGCAACAGGGGAATGGACGAGCCATCAGTGACCAAGCGTGTGAATGAAATTGCCGAAATGCTTGAACTGACGGATATGTTGCACAATCGTGCCGCCGGGTTGTCGGCGGACAATAAGCAAAAAATATCCATGGGCCGTGGTTTGGTGCGCGAGGATGTAAATGTCGTGATGTTCGATGAACCGCTGACGGTGATCGACCCGCACCTGAAATGGAAGCTGCGATCAAAACTGAAAGAACTGCACCAAAAGGTGCGCGCGACCATGATTTATGTGACCCACGACCAGACAGAGGCCCTGACATTCGCCGATCAGGTGGTTGTTATGCAGGATGGTGAAATCGTGCAAACAGGAACACCGGTTGAACTGTTTGAACGCCCCGCCCATACCTTTGTAGGGCATTTTATTGGCTCGCCCGGAATGAATGTTCTGCGTTGCGATATACGCGATGGTGGTGCGTTATTGAACGGTAGGAACATCGCTCTGGAAGGGGATGTCAATTGCCTGCCCGGCGGCCTGACGGAAATTGGCATCCGGCCTGAATTTGTAACCTTTGGCACCACAGGGCTGGAAGCGGTTGTTCAAAAAGTATCCGATGTAGGGCGCCACAATGTGGTGGAAGCAATGGCCGGCGATTTAAAAATCCGCGCAATTGTCGAAAGCCAGCCACCTGAAAAGGGTGCGGCCGTTCACCTGAATTTTCAACAGGACCAAACGCGGCTTTACCGGGATGGTTGGGTTGTTTCATCTGAAGGGGGGCAAAACACATGAAGACGCAAAACCAAAAAGCGTGGTTTTTTGTTCTGCCGGTTCTGCTGCTGGTCGCGTTCAACGCGTTAATTCCGATTATGACGGTGGTAAATTATTCGGTTCAGGAAACTTTTGGTAATAATTTGTTCTTCTGGGAAGGTCTGGGCTGGTTTGAAAAACTGCTGCACTCGGACCGGTTTTATTCTGCCCTTGGAAGACAGTTCTTTTTTACCGGAATGATCCTTGCGATAGAAGTGCCATTAGGCATTATCATCGCCCTGTCCATGCCAAAACAGGGTTTTTGGGTGCCGGTTTGTCTGGTGACAATGGCCCTGCCAATGCTGATCCCGTGGAATGTTGTTGGTGCGATGTGGAACATCTTTACTCTGCCTGATATCGGGCTGTTGGGGTATTTCTTGAACCATGTTCTCGGCGTGTCTTATGACATGACACAAGACCCCACCGCCGCATGGGCAACGATTATTATCATGGATGTCTGGCACTGGACGTCTCTGGTCGTGCTGCTTAGCTACGCCGGTCTGGTTTCCATACCTGATGCCTATTATCAGGCTGCCAAAATTGATGGCGCGTCCAATTGGGCGGTGTTTCGGTTTATCCAAATTCCAAAGATGAAAAATGTGCTGACAATCGCCATTTTGCTGCGGTTCATGGACAGTTTCAACATTTACACGGAGCCCTTCGTTTTAACCGGCGGCGGCCCCGGAAATTCAACAACGCTGTTGTCAATTGATCTGGTGAAGATAGCGCTTGGTCAGTTTGACCTTGGCCCTGCGGCGGCGATGTCACTGATTTATTTCGCGATCACGCTGCTGGTTAGTTGGGTCTTCTATACTTTGATGATGAAGGACGACTGATGAAAAAACGGTACTTCATCCCGCTCATCTATATCTTGTTTCTGATGCTGCCGATTTATTGGCTGGTTACCATGAGCTTTAAGACCACAGGCGAAATTCTGTCGGGGTTTTCGCTGTTTCCGCAGGATTTCACACTCCAAAATTACCGGGTGATTTTCACCGATCCGACTTGGTATTGGGGCTATATCAATTCGATCAGTTACGTGACGCTGAACAGCGCCATTTCCATCGCCGTGGCCCTGCCTGCCGCCTATGCCTTTTCGCGGTATCGTTTTCTGGGTGACAAGCAGCTGTTTTTCTGGCTGCTGACTAACCGAATGGCGCCAGCGGCGGTTTTTGCCCTTCCGTTCTTTCAGCTTTATTCGGCTGTGGGCCTGTTTGACACCCATTTGGGGGTGGCGCTGGCCCACACGCTGTTCAACGTGCCACTGGCGGTCTGGATATTAGAGGGCTTCATGCGCGGTGTCCCCAAGGAACTGGACGAAACCGCCTATGTTGACGGCTATTCATTTCCACGTTTCTTTGTGAAAATCTTCCTGCCTAACATCAAAGCTGGTGTCGGTGTGGCGGCGTTTTTCTGCTTCATGTTTTCCTGGGTTGAATTGTTGCTGGCCAAGACCCTGACCGCGGTAGAGGCGAAACCAATAGCTGCGATCATGACCAAAACCGCCTCAAGCGCCGGGTATGAGCTGGGCCTGCTGGCAGCGGCGGGTACCCTGACGATTATCCCGGGCGCCATCGTTATCTATTTTGTGCGAAATTACATCGCCAAAGGTTTTGCCATGGGGAGGGTGTGATATGAGCTGGATGGCATGGACTTGGCCGACGGCATTTGTCTTCATCGGTATCTTTTCGGCGATGGGAATCCTGAT
>DAOURA010000176.1 GCA_030625325.1 Marinosulfonomonas sp. | reverse complement strand
GGCCGCAAAATCCGCCAGCGTCATCACATCCCCCGCCAACCAGCGGCGCTGTTCCAGCAACCAGCCCATATAATCCAGATGAAACCTGATCGCGCGTGCGCCCGCCTTAACATTGGCACTGTCAGGATACCCCTGACCCATGATTTTTTTGGTCACCCGCTCATACACCAGCTTTGACGTCACCTCATCGTGAAATTTGTCGTCAAACCAGCTGACCAACCGGCGCACCTCATAGCGCGCCCCCGGATCACGGGGTAACAGGGGCGGTTCCGGGTGCTTTTCTTCGATATATTCACAAATCGGCGCACTTTCGGCCATGGTGCGGCCATCCATCTTCAAAACCGGAATTTTACCCGCCGGGTTGCGGCGCAAAAAATCCGGGTCTTTTTCCCAATACCGTTCCTCAACCAGCTCAACCTCCAGCTTTTTTTCCGCCAAAGACAGACGTACCTTGCGGCAATAGGGTGATAACGGAACGTGGAATAATCGGATCATGGTTTGATAGCCCGGCAATTGGTTTTACCCTCAATGGCGCGAACCGCTGGGGTTTTCAACTCTCGAAACATTTTGCCCGCCCATCGGCAAGTATTGTCGCAGCCCCATCCGCAACGGATCGCGCCCGCTTGGTTATATATTCTGACGGGTTTTTCGCCGAACGCGCCTTGGGGTTGGGCAAAACCGCCGCCAACCGCGCGGCCTGCACCGCACTCAGATCTTCCGGCCCAACCTTGAAATTCGCCCGTGCTGCGGCCTCAACCCCGAACACGCCGTCGCCAAATTCCGCAACATTCAGATACACCTCAACAATGCGCCGCTTGGTCCAGATCGCTTCAACCACCGGGGTCATCACCGCCTCCAGCGCCTTGCGAAACCAACTGCGCCCCTGCCAAAGGTACACGTTTTTCACCACCTGCTGGCTGATGGTTGACGCCCCCCGGTTGGCCCCACCATCCAGCGCATTGCGGATCGCGGCCATATCAAACCCCCAGTGCAGGCAGAAATTCGCATCTTCAGCCGCCACCACAGATCGTGCCATGTGCGGCGATATTTCGTCCAGATCAACCCACTGCTGATCCACACCACCCACGCGCTGGCCTTCTGAAAACATATAGGGGGTGGTGATCGGGTTGATCACCGAATAGGCAAAAACCGCCAATAACATCAACGCCGCCGCGAAAAATGCCCCGCGAAAAACCCAGCGCACCAGCCAGCGAACCGGGCGAATACCCGGTTGCTTTTTGGCCGCGCGTTTCTTGCCGGCGGGCTTTTTTTTCACTGCTTTTGCCACCCGTCACCTAAGCCATGCATTGGGCCGCACGGTCAATCCCCTATTGCCCGGGCCCCTATTGCGCCGGACCCTTATTGTGCCGGTATCGCCCCCGCTTCATCAACCAGCGGATGCGCCAGATGGATCAGCATTTCCTTGGGGCATACCTGCAGGAAATTACCCTTTTCCACCGCCCAGTTGTGCAAAATATCGCTGGCGCGCTGGCTTGCGGTTTGCGCAAAATGGCGCTCAATCAGCCCCTTTAGCTGGGCTTCCCAATGGGCCTGGGTTACCGGGCAGATCACCAGTGTTTCCATGTTCATCAGGATTTGTGACGCCCCGTCCGGGTCATACAAATAGGCCATTCCCCCGGTCATCCCGGCGCCGAAATTCGCACCAATTGACCCCAGAATTACCGCGACCCCGCCGGTCATATATTCACAACCGTTTGATCCACAGCCTTCCACCACCACGCTGGCCCCTGAATTGCGAACCGCAAAACGTTCGCCCGCGCGCCCGGCGGCAAACAGATAACCATCCGTGGCCCCGTACAGAACCGTATTGCCGATAATCGTGTTTTCAGACGCCACCAACCGGGATTCCATCGCCGGATGCACAACAATCGTGCCCCCGCTTAGCCCCTTACCGACATAGTCATTGGCGTCACCCGATACCTCTATCTTCAGGCCATTTACTGCAAATGCACCCAGTGACTGCCCCGCAGACCCCGCCAACTTTACCGTCAAATGATCCGATTGCAGATTGTTACGCATTCCGAATTTCTGAACAATTTCGCTGGATGTGCGGGTGCCAATGGTGCGGTGGGTGTTTTGCACCGCATATGACAATTGCATCTTTTCACCGTCCGCCAGAAACCGGCGCGCATCGACAATTATTTGCGCGTCCAGCGTATCAGGCACCGCATTGCGTGGCCGCGAGCGGTCATAAACAATCCGTTCCGCCCCATCGACCGTAATCAACAGTGGGTTCAGGTCCAGATCATCCAGATGGTCCGATCCGCGGCTAACTTGCGTCAGTAAATCCGCCCGCCCGATCACTTCGTCAAGTGAACGCGCCCCAAGGGACGCCAGTATTTCGCGCACTTCCTGTGCGTAAAACGTGATCAGGTTCACCACTTTGTCGGCCGAGCCGCTAAACTTTTCGCGCAGGTCTTCGTCTTGCGTGCAAATCCCGACCGGGCAGGTGTTAGACTGGCACTGGCGCACCATGATACAGCCCATCGCAATCAGGGCCGCCGTGCCAATGCCGTATTCTTCGGCCCCCATCATCGCCGCCATGACAATGTCGCGCCCGGTGCGCAAACCGCCATCGGTTCGCAAAGTCACCCGGTCGCGCAGGTTGTTCATCGCCAAAACCTGATGCGCCTCTGTCAAGCCCATTTCCCACGGCAACCCGGCATATTTGATAGATGTGGCCGGACTGGCCCCGGTGCCCCCATTGTGGCCAGACACCAAGATGACATCGGCCTTGGCCTTGGCCACACCGGCGGCAATTGTACCGACCCCACTGGAAGCCACCAGTTTCACGGTGACCTTACAACGTGGGTTGATCTGTTTGAGGTCATAAATCAGCTGTGCCAAATCCTCGATTGAATAGATGTCATGGTGGGGTGGTGGGCTGATCAGGGTGACGCCCTTGGTGGAATGGCGCAGCCGCGCGATCAGTTCGGTGACTTTCATGCCGGGCAATTGCCCGCCTTCGCCGGGCTTGGCACCCTGCGCGACCTTAATTTCCAGCTCCTCACAGTGGTTCAGGTATTCTGCCGTAACGCCGAAACGCCCCGATGCCACCTGTTTGATCTTGGCGCTGGGGTTGTCGCCGTTGGGTTCGGGCACAAAATGCGCCGGGTCTTCGCCACCTTCGCCACTGTCGGATTTTGCGCCAATGCGGTTCATCGCAATGTTCAGGGTTTTATGGGCCTCGGGCGACAACGCACCAAGGGACATCCCCGGTGTGACAAACCGTTTGCGGATCGACGTGATGCTTTCGACTTCTTCAATGTGAACCGGGTTTCCGATTGGCTTGAAATCCAGCAAATCGCGCAGATGAATCGGCGGATTGGCCTGCATTAGGGTCGAATATTGCATCCACAGTTCAAAACTGGCCTTGTCGCAGGCCTGTTGCATGATGCGCATGGATTGCGCGCCCCAGGCGTGGGTTTCCCCACTTTTGCGGGCCTTGTAAAACCCGCCAACCGGCAACATACCGGTGCCATTGTTCCAGCCCAGACCATGCACTTTTTCCAGCTTGCGCTGAATACCATGCAGGCCAATGCCCGAAATCCGGCTGTGCATACCGGGGAAATATTCGGCAACCATTGCGCGGCTTAGGCCGACGGCCTCAAAGTTCAGCCCGCCCCGATAGGACGAAATCACCGAAATCCCCATCTTGCCCATGATTTTCAGCAGGCCCTGATCGATTGCGGCGCGATAGCGCGCGATATTTTCGCCCAGCGTGCCGGGCAACAGCCCCCGCTCAATCCGGTCGGCCAGTGAATCTTCGGCCAGATAGGCGTTAACCACCGTCGCCCCACAGCCGATCAGAACCGCAAAATAGTGGGGATCCATACATTCAGCCGAGCGCACACTAAGTGAACAGAACGTGCGCAGCCCCTTGCGCGTCAGCCCGCCATGCACCGCACTGGTTGCCAATATCATCGGCATTGGCACCCGGTCCGGCCCTTGCTTCATGTCACTTAACACCAGATGCCCGGCCCCCGAACGCACGGCGTCCTCGGCCTCGGCGCGGATACGGTCCAGCCCGTCCTGCAACGCGCCTTCGCCACCATTTACGTCAAAGCAGCAATCAATTTCGGCCATGGGCGCATTAAACTTGTCCATTAGACAGGCAAACTGCGCATTGGCAACAAACGGACTGTTCAGCACCAGAATTTCCGTCTGGCTACCGGTTTCATCCAGCACGTTTTTCAGGTTTCCGAACCTTGTTTTCAGGCTCATCACCCGGAATTCACGCAGACTATCGATCGGTGGGTTCGTTACCTGACTGAAATTCTGCCTGAAAAAATGGCTAAGCGGGCGGTACATACCCGACAACACCGCCGAAGGCGTGTCATCCCCCATTGAGGCCAGAACTTCCTTGGCGTCCTCGGCCATTGGCGACAGGATTTGTTCCATGTCTTCCAGGGTGTAGCCGGCGGCCTTTTGGCGCGCGTGCAGGTCATCACCGCTGAAAATGGCGGCCTCTGATACCTCTGCCAGTTCGTCTTCCAGATCATTGATCCGGCTGACCCAGTCACTAAACGGCAAGGCACGTGACAGTTTATCCTTCATTTCAGTGTCGTGAAACAACAGCCCGTCGCGCATATCC
>DAOURA010000075.1 GCA_030625325.1 Marinosulfonomonas sp. | reverse complement strand
ACGTTATAGCCCAGCAATTGCGCACGCTCTTCGTTTTCACGAATGGCCACAAAAACCCGGCCGACCGGATGGCGAACCAACCACAAAGATATCAGCAAACACGCGCCAAACAGAAACAGCGCCGCAAGGTAACGGTTGTTGGGATCGCTCAGATCAATGCCCCACATCATCCGTTCGGCCTGTTGAATGACAAAGCCTTCGTCACCCCGCGTCCATTTTCCAAACAGCAGAACCGTCAGGTATCCGGCCTGTGCAAACATCAGGGTCACAATCATAAACGCAACCCCCGATGTGCGCAGCGCCAGCGCACCAATAACCACCGACAGGCCGGCCCCCGCCGTGATCCCGGCAATCAGCGCAAGCGCAGGCGAGGCATCCAGAAAACGAATGCTAAGCCCCATGCCATACATACCCATAACAAAGAACAGGGCGTGCCCCAGGCTAAGCAACCCGGTATAGCCAAACAGAACGTTATACCCGATGGCATAACTGGCCAGCACCATCACCCGCGCAATATTACCGTGGTGATAGGCAGGCAGGATAAAATTCAGCGCAAACAGCAGGCCGATCAGGCCCAGATGCAGGGTAATAATCTTTTGTGTATTACTCATTTGTCTTTGGCCCCAAACAGGCCCTGCGGGCGAAACACCAGCACCAGCGCGACCAGCAAGGTCGCGATGATCTTGGCAAGGGTCGGGGAAAAGAACACCGAAATGATGCCATCACTCAGCCCGATCAACAGGGCCGCAACCACGGTTCCCCCAAGGCTGCCAAGCCCGCCAATAATCACCACGATAAACGACAACAACAGCGCATCCCCCCCCATCAGATAATGGGCCTGCTGGATCGGAACGATCAACACCCCGGCAAGGGCAACCAATGCGGCGCCCAGACCGAAAACAATCGCATAAACCCGTTCAACCGGGATACCAAAGGCTAGGGCCGTTTCACTGTCCAACTGTGCTGCACGCATCAAAAGACCAATGCGCGAATATCTCATCATCAGGTGAATACCCAGCAGCACCACAACGGCGGCACCGATCACAAACAGCTTGTAAGACATGATCGACAGGCCCCATGGCCAGAACATTTGCAAACGTCCGTCAGCCCATTCCACCCATGGCAGGGCAAGCCGTGTGTTAAAAGGCGGCACCACCGGGCGCGCGTCCGCCCCATAGGTCATCAGGGTCAATTGTTGAATGATATACAGCAGACCAATGGTGGCAACGATCGTGCGCTCGGGGTCGTAATTCAGGCGTTTCAATATCAGCACATCAGCCGCAACAGCCATCACGCCAACGACCAGTGGCGTGATGATAAGGGCGGCAAAAAACGCCAGCGCCGGGGGCCCGCCAATGGTTGACGTCACCCACCACGCGATCACAGCCCCCAGCATGTAAAATTCACCGTGCGCCACGTTCACAACGCGCATCACGCCAAATACCAGGCTAAGCCCCGACGCCATCAGCGCAAGCACCGCCGCCAGAACCGCGCCTTCCAGCGTGGCCAGCATAAGATAGGGTCCGAAATCCATGATTTGCCTTCAGGTGGTATAGGGGTGCCGGGCCATATGGCCCGGCGCCATTTTCATTTCAGATCAGGTTCACAAAGCAGATCAAAGCGATTGCTTGGTATAATCAACCTCATCCGGGTACAGCGTGTCTTCAATGCTGGCCGTGTGCGCCACGATCAGTTTTCCATCCGTCACCTTGGAAATATACTGCGGGCCAAACACCTGGTGTGTCTTGCCGTTAAACACCTTGGCACCCTGTGGGTGTTCGTTGGAATGGGGCATTTCGGTCATGGCTTCGATTGCTTCGATCAAATTGCCGCGATCCTTGGGGCCTGCGTAACCCGCAGATTCCATCCCGGCCTTAATGACATGCAAGGTTTCCCAGCAAGAGAACATGTGCGCGTAGGTGGAAATGTCATTCGGGTCATCAACAGACGCCCCGTTTTCATCAACCCCAACAGCCGCCCGGAAGTTTTTATCAAACGACGTTTGGTTCGGCTGCGCATAACGCGGATTACCTTCCCAGAAATACGTGCCTTCCAGATATTCCAGACCCGGGCTGGCAAGATCAACGGCCTCAAGGCTGTCAATGAACCCAAAGATTTCCGGGCGTGACGGGCCAAAAAATTCACCCAGCTCTTTCACGAATGTCAGAACCGCAGGGCCAACCATGACGTGGTAAATCACTTCGGTATCCCGTGGGATTTTCGGGAAGTATTTAGTGAACGACGTTTCTGCCGGTGGCACTGCGATCATTTCGATCACTTCACCGCCCTGCTGTGCAATCGCCGCTGAGAAAAAGTCACGGTGATCATGGCCAAACGCGAAATCCGGGTAAATCATCGTTACCTTTTTGCCCAGTGTATCGCTGACAAATGGCGCCATCGCCTGCACCTGGCTTTTCACATCTGTGATGCCGGGCTGCATGGTATAGCGGTTCAACATGCCCGATGCCACGTGGTGCCCTTCTGAACACACGAAATATGGCAACTTCAGTTCACCTGCGCGCGGTGCGGAACCAATAACAACGTGGCTGAACAGCGTGCCAAAGGCCACATCGCAATTATGCTGGGTTGCGAATTTTTCAATCACCTCAGCGCCGCGTTTTGGGTCGGTGCCGTCATCTTCTGTGACCAGTTCAACAGGGCGTCCGTTGATGCCACCGCCGTCATTGATCATCTTAATCGCGGCCTGGCTGGTGCGGTCATACCAACGCCCATAGGATGCGCCGATGCCGGTTGCGTGCTTTTGAAAGCCAATGCGAATTGGTTCGCTGCTTTGCGCACTGGCAAAACGGGTTAACAGTGGCAAGGTTGCAGCAGCACCGCCCCCAAGCCCAAGTGTTTTTAGTGCAGAGCGCCGCGAAACAGATGTTTTCAGTTCACTTTTTTTTGACATGTACTTGTTCCCTTATTGGTGCGTTGGATCGTAATCGTTTTTATTTAGTCTGTATGCATACAAACGATTTGTCCAGCTTTATGACTCCCTATCAACCCCGGGGGGATGCCAGCAGCCACAGCCCGAAAAATGTGTAGGCCACCATGAATAATGCCAGTGGAATTTGGCTGATCGCCGCCTTTTTATGTGAGCCATACAAACCAAGGGCCAGATTATGGGACAAAAGGATCGCCACCACATGCCCCAGAACAACGGTTCCCGCCTGCGTCAGCCAGATAATGCGAACAGTCGCATAGGTATTGAAAAACCCGGTCGTCACCCGGACCTGACCCAAGGCAAAAGCATCCGCAATAGTGCGCGCCACATACTGGATTTCCACCAGAAAACTGGTCAGGTAATGGGCAAAATGATAGGCTAGCGCAATCGGCAAAATGGCCGGGGTAAAGGTGCGAAATGCCAGCCAGAACTTGCCCGCTTGACCGATCATCAGCGCCCCCAGCATAACCGCCAGCCCATAGGCCACCACCAGTGCAGGCACCGCAAAGGCCAGCCCGCGCAGGTTGTCACCAACCACCGCCGTTCGTCCGGGAAATTCCAGCGGGTTGATCCCGATAAGACCAAACCACCAAAAGGTTTCATTCAAACCATCAAAACTGCCCACGGCCAGCATCGCCACCATGAACACCGCAAGACTAAGCGCAGGGGCACGGCGGGACAGGGTTTTCCAGCCTGCCGTTCCAATACGAATCTGCCCGCCCGCCACCCCGAACGGGGCAATGCTGGCATAGCTGTTCATCAACACTGTCAAACCCTCGGCCCGCTGCAACCACTTTGGGCCGAACACGACCATGCCAACGAAATGGAAAAACCAATAGCACCAGACCATTGCCGCCAGCCGATCAGGATCCGCCGGGGCCGGGTGGGCCAGCAACACAGCCGCAAAGGCCAGAAAACTGATCAGCGCAGGCCAATACCCCAGAACCGGGGGCAGTTTTGCCATGGGGCGCAAACCGCCACGTCGCACCATTTTATAGGGGCCAACCCAAGGGTTCAGCCAGAACCAAACATTCCCAAACACCCCCTGCACAGTCACAAGAACAACCCAGAACATGGCCCATACCGCAAGTGACAAGGCATTGCGGGTCGGGTCATGGGGGCCACTGACCCCAACAAGCAAAAGCACCATAAGAAACAGAAACATCGCGCTGCTGGTAATACTGCGCAGGTCCCGGCGCCTGTAACTGACAACACTAAGCGGGCGAAATATTCCCGCTGCAATGCGGCGTGGCAAAACGCTGATCAAAATCACCGTCAAAACAACACTGGCAACCCCGCCTTTGATATAAAGGTCGGTTGGCAACAGCAGAACAAAGCCCTGCTCTGACGCGTGCCCATAGGCCCGGCTGGCCATGATAGCCATCACAATTCCAAGAAAAAAACGCCCTGCCATCATCTGCCAATCTATTGATGCCAGTGATTTTTATAGTCCAATCAGCGGCTGATCCCATTTTACATAGCACATGGGTATCCGCAAAATTCATATATATACAAATGAAATTTTTGGTTGCTATCTTTTCAGGTCAGCTTGCGCAGCATCCGCAAAAAATTGCGCTGTTCGGCCGGGGTCAGCGGGTTTAGCGTTTTTTGGGAAATGCCGGTTCCGGCATTTTTCAGGCCCGCAACCATCGCGCTGGCCATTGGGGTCAGGGAAATCAGCGTTCGTCGTTTATCAGTTGCATCACGGTTAAGTTCCACAAAGCCCTTTCGGTGCAAACGGTCCACGACACCCTTAATTGTCGCCACATCCATCGCCGTATTTCGACCAAGACGATTTTGCGAACATTCACCCATTTCTGACAAACGGACCACGGCGGCAAACTGTGTTGGCGTCAGGTCCATCACCGGGCTTGCCTGAAAAATCGCGGCGTGACGCTGACTGACAAGGCGCAGAATATGCCCGACCTGATCATCCAGCCGGTATTCCGTTTTGGTCCCGCTTTCAGCGTCAGTATTAGAAGCCGTGTCTTGCATTACAAAGGTCCTGACCAGTGTCCTCAGGTCGCTCAATCGGCTTGAAAGCCAGAAAATCACTTATCCTAAAGATCAGTATCTAAATATCACAGGCCCACCAACAGCGGCCCGAACCCGTTCTATGACATAAGACCATAGGGGCACAAGGCATCAGCCGGGCCACGGGGCCCAACCGTAATTCACTGCATTAGCAAAGCTATTATCGCAGGCCGTCATCGCCCTTGGCCTGATCCGTGGTCAAACCACCAACGCGGGGCAAGGGGCGCCCGCTGTCGGTGACCGCCACGGCGACCAGTATTTCGTTTGCACGGGGGGCATCGTTCAGGCGGACCTCGATCCCATCAAAATGCGACCGCACATAGGCCGCATCCTTATGGCCCAGAGGCACATCCAGAACCTGCCCCGGGCCACCCATTTTCTTGGACGACGGCACCAGTGCCGCCCCCTTTTCAACCGCAACCCGCAGTGGTCCACCCAGTTTCGGGTGCAAAATGGCCGCCGCATGTTCCAGTTCACCGTTTTCACCAACCATCGCCGCCTTGCCATAGCTTTCGGCGGCTTGGGGCGAAATCCCCAGTGCGGCAACGCATTTTTCGCCCAACAGCCCGCCCAGCTCTGCACCGATGTCCATCAGCGGCCCCAGATCATCAACATAGGTTCCGGCAAAGGGATTGGCGATCACCGCAACGGCCACCGCCTTGCGGGTTGGTGGGGAAATTTCCCGGCCAATTTCGCGGTGTGTTTCTTCTACCCAAACTGCAATTTTTCTGATCTCTGCGCTCATCTTAAACCATCCTCACCTTTGATATCTGCCGCGTCCAGCCCGGCCGAGCGGCTGTGGATACGCGCACCCGTTGTCATCACCAGAATATAGGCCAGCTCATCCGCGCGGGGCGCGTCATTCACCCCCACTTCGATAGAATCGAAATGACTGCGCACATAGCTGGCGTTGATATGGGTCACAGGCACATCAAGGCGCGCACCAACGCCGCCAACTTTTTTGGTTGAGGGCACGATCGCCTTGGGATCGCCCAGCACCTGACGCATGGAATACCCCCCCGGTGCGTGCCACAAGGCGCCATGTTCCAATTCACCCCCGGCACCGATGATCGAACCCTTGCCATAGCCTTCAACAACCGCAGGGTCCCCCCCCAGCAGGTCAACCAACTGTTGTGCCATGCTTAGGCCAAGGGGTTTCAGATCATCCATAAAGCCGGTGATCTCGGCGGCATAATGCCCCGCGAACGGGTTTTTGATAACGGCCATGATTGACGCACGCCGCAGGGGCCTGTCGGCCACCGCCCCGCCTTCGTGGTATATTTCTTCAACAGATGTCACCATTTTTCGGATTTCAACTTCAGGCATGTTCTTTCACCTTTTTGATTTGTTCCAAGGCCGGAAAAGTCACAAGTCGGGACGACCCCTGCAAAAACAATGCTGCCCCAATGATCAACCCGCGGGCCTTCATTTTCTGGGCAATATCTGCCCCCTTTGTAAGGGCCACGCTGACATCAGCAAGGGACAATTGAGCACAATGGGTGACCACCATACGCCCGCCCAGATCACTGTCAGGGTCAATTTGATTGGCGGCAATCCGTGTGATCGCCGGATGACCCGGCAAATCAACACCATTGGCAATCAGGGTTGCCGCCGCATCCGCCATCGCAGATGTTTTGGCCAGCACCGTCACCCCGTCAGCAATGCCCATGGACAGGCTTCGCCCCCCCATGCCGCTGGTGGCGATCCCGCCAACACCGTGGCGCGCTGTTATTTCAATTCGCCCAAGATCCGCATTATTCAGCCCTGCAACCGCCGTTCGGTATGATTGCCCGGCCCCAAGGTGCAGGGCAATGTCCCCACCGTTGTTGACATAGGCCCGCCCCAGCGGGGTAGCTGCGCGCATAGCACCCAGAATTTCATCGGCCACAGCGCCCGCCACCGCCGCCATCGGGGTGACAAAGGTATCAGTTGCAAGCGGCCCCACGGCCCGGTGCATCCGGCGGGCGATGTCGCCTGTTGGCATATCGCGCGTGGGGGCGCTGCGCAGCAGGGGCAGTTCATCCACCAGTTCCTGCAACACGGTTTCAAAGCGCACCGCCGCCGCACGAAATGCCGCGCGGCGCGGCGCGCTGTCTGCGCCAACAATCAGATCAATCGGACCATGCTGCAAATGCAGGCGCGTGCCATCGGGCAACAGGGCGACAACCGGTCCCTGCATCAGGGTTTAGCCTTTTCGCCGTGGCCCCAGCCATAGTTTTCGGCGGCGTTCGGATCAGGTTGCCCCGGCTTTTGCGTGACCTTGCGGGTATCAGGTGTCAGCACGCTTTCCACAGGTTTGATGTGTTCCATGTGCCCGCCAAGGGCCGCATAATCAACACGGCGCATGGTAAATTCAATCGGTGCAACCAGCGCCGGCGTCGGGACATAACCAAAGGAATTACTGGGCATATCCATCACATCAACCATCAGCGTGATCCCACCACCGGGCCAGACATAGGCCTGCGCGCCACCGCACGACACATATGTCAGCGCGTCCTTTACCGAGCGCGTCAAACGAACCGGGTTTTCAGTAACCCCCGCCCGCAGGGAGCCACCGGCCCCCCCCATGAACAAAACCGAACATAAGGATGGTTCGCAGTTTTCTGCAATACGTTGGGTGCTGGCCAGCAACTGCGCCGATATTTCCGCCGGTTGAGGCACAAGGTTTTCGTCCAGCACGTAATAGGCCCACTGTTCCCCGGTGGTCGAAATCATCAGCAATCGCAACCCCGGCCACGCGGCTTTGGGATCGGCCGGTTTCAATATTGTCAGCGGGTCCTGCACATCTGTCCCACCCCAGCCCGTGCCCGGATTAGCCACCTGAAAATAACGCCCCGGCGTTGATCGCCGCCCGGCAATTTTTATCCCGGAGGGTCGCATGTTCAGACCCTTACCGGCCTCATGCTCTGTCAGGATTCCGGTGATGTGATCATCAACCACCACCACTTCGTCCACCAATGGCTGCCACTGTTTGGCGAACATCCCGATGGTGGCGGAACCACACCCAACGCGCATCAGCTTTTCAGGTGTATCATCAATGATCGGCGGCTGCCCCGCCTGCACAATAATCGTGACCCCATCATCAATGGTCAGTTCAACTGCTTCGCAATTGCAAAGGCGCATCAGCGCATCGCAGGTCAGGCGGCCCTCTTTTTTGCTTCCGCCAGTCAAATGATCAACCCCGCCCAAAGACAGCATTTTGGAGCCATATTCACTGGTCATCACATGGCCAATTGCTTCGCCACCGGCACGCACAATCGCGCGTTCGTCCCCAATATGACGGTCCGTGTCAATTTTGACCTTTACGCCGCAATAGCTAAATATGCCCTCGGTCACGACCGTAACCATATCGACATCATCCACATCCTGACTGACGATAAATGGCGCAGGCTTATAATCTGGATAGGTCGTTCCGGCCCCGACAGCGGTTACAAAACTGCGCTGTCCCTTAACAATGTCACCATCCCAGTCCTGTCCGCCATCTGGTCCATCAAGAAACGGTACAGTTGGCACACCACTTTGGATCACGGTCAGCGGGTCCAGCCGGATCAGTTCGCCCCCATGGTTGGCATACCGATCACAGGCCCCCGACCGCCCGTCGGCAATAAAGCACAACACCGGGCAGGCATCGCAGCGGATTTTTTCGGGCTTTGGCGCCCGTTCCTTAGGCATATCCTGCCCCCTTTAATGCCGCGCGCACCCGTGACGGTGTTGCCGGAACACGGCAAATCCGCGCCCCGGTTGCGTTATGAATTGCGTTTAAAATTGCCGGGGCCGTGGGCACCAGAACATGTTCGCCCAGCCCCTTGGCACCATATGGCCCGTGGGCATCGGTTTCTTCGATGATCAGGGTTTCAATCGGCGGAACATCCCCAATGGTCGGGATCAGATAATCGTGCAGGTTTTCTGTGCGTCCCGGAATATATTCTTCCATCAGCGCCATACCCAGCCCCTGTGCAATACCGCCCTGAACCTGACCTTCAACCAGCAAGGGGTTGATCGCCTGCCCCACATCATGGGCGGCGCTAAACCCAAGCGCCCTAACAGTGCCCAGCTTTGTGTCCACTTCCACCGTCACCAGATGGGCGGCGTAACCGAACTGGGCATAGGGAACCCCCTGACCATTTTCATCCAGCGGCTTGGTCGGCGG
This sequence comes from Marinosulfonomonas sp., assembly GCA_030625325.1. Taxonomy (GTDB): domain Bacteria; phylum Pseudomonadota; class Alphaproteobacteria; order Rhodobacterales; family Rhodobacteraceae; genus NVTR01. Next base: position 789 of record DAOURA010000075.1, on the reverse strand, counting down.
ATCATATGTTTCCTGTGATTTAAGAACATAGCCCTCGGCGTCTGGCGTCATTTCCCGCAAATCGATCTCGTGCCTTCCAGCATTGTCGGTGATTTCAATCTTACCGGCGGCAATTTTAATTTCACTGTCCTCAGACCCATTACAAAGCTTTAGAATTGACTGGCGCAGGGCCATCCCCGACAGGCGCGCGGCATTACCGGACACAAAAGTCTGGCGTGACGCGGATGTTTTGCCGCCATCGGGGGTGCGGTGTGTATCCGGGCCAACCAGTGTCAAATCAAACACCGGCACCCCAAGGGCCTGTGCGAAGATCTGGGAAATAACCGTGTTGGCCCCCTGACCGATATCCATCGCGCCCTGATGCAGCACCAGCGTTCCATCAGCCCGGATACCCGCCTTTATGGTGGATGGGTTCGGCAGTGACGTATTCCCGCAGCCATACCAGCCACCCGCCACCCCAACGCCCCGTTTCAGGGTGTCATTTTGCGCGTTAAATTGGGCACAGTCCTGCCCTGCCTTTTGCCATGCCGGGCGCAATGCCTTTAGACAGGCCCCAATGCCAACCCCTTGGGTAAACACCTGACCACAAATGGTCGGCTGATTGTTTTGCAGCGCATTCAGGATGCGAAATTCAAGGGCATCCATCCCCAGTTTTTCGGCCAGCACATCAAACAGGCTTTCTTGTGCGATGGCTGACTGTGGCACGCCAAACCCACGAAACGCCCCCGATGGTGGGCAATGGGTATGCACCCCCCGCGACACCGCCCGATAATCACCAATACGATAGGG
>DAOURA010000145.1 GCA_030625325.1 Marinosulfonomonas sp. | reverse complement strand
TCTTGAATCCAGCTTTGCAGGGCGGCCTTTGGTGCAGCGCCCGTTTTGTTGGAAACCACTTCGCCATCTTTAAACAGGAACAACGCGGGAATACCACGAACACCCAGTTGCGCCGGTAGGCCGGGGTTTTCGTCAACGTTTACTTTGGCAATTTTAACTTTGCCTTCCAGTTCGACCGACAATTCTTCCAGAGCGGGGCCGATTTGTTTGCATGGGCCACACCATTCGGCCCAAAAATCTACCACAACGGGGATATCGGAATTTTTGACTTCGGCGTCAAAAGTTGCGTCGGTGACGGCGACGGTTGCCATGGGAATTCTCCTGAGTGTTTATTGCTTGGGTCTGGTACTTATGGACGGTGATGTGGGTCGTCAAGGTGCGGCGGGGTTTCCAATGCCTGTGTCACAATGTCGTGTGGCAGGGGCATAAGGGTCGCGGTGCTGGTCCAAAGGATTGCAACCTCTACCAAATGGTTGGGATAAATCTGTTTTATCGCCTCGGAGTAGGCCCCCATTTGCCGCAAGAACCCGGTTGGGGTTTCTTTTGGGGTTGTTGGCACCTGACGGTTGGATTTGAAATCAATGATCTGAACCCGCGTCGGCCCAACAACCAGACGGTCAATTATGCCGTGAATGCGCGGAATGGCGAACTTTTCCAGTGCGGCGGAAATATCCACCTCGGCCAGGGTGTTGGCTGCAAATATTTCGCTAAAGGCCGGGTTTGTTAAAACTGCTGCGGCCTCGGCCAACAGGTCTGTGATTTCACCGGGGTCTGCGCTGTTTTGGCCTTGGGCCAATACCTGCCCGGCAATTTCGGGCCAGTCACTTTGCGCGTGATTTGGCAAATGTTCCAACAACAGGTGAATTTGCTGACCCCGTTTCATGGCGGCCGCTTCATTCAGACCGTCCACACCACCGGACAGTGACTTTGCACCCCCCATATCAGATGGCGAAACCGGTTTTGTGCGGGTCGGTGGCGTTGGGGCGGGGGTTGTGGCCCAGTCCGGCAAATCAACGGTTGTTTCTGATGTGTCCGGGCGTGTGTCACCAGTTACATCCTGCCAGTCGCCATGTTGCAGGCGCAGGCCCGTACCGGTTGGCATATCACAGGGCTGTGCCCCGGCGGTGGTCATGCCGGCTTCGATCTGGCGATACCAACTTGTGCCATCATCCTTGACCTTGCCGGACGCACAAACAATCAGCCACTTTTCCGCCCGCGTCAGTGCCACGTATAACAGGCGCATTTTTTCTTCTTCCTGTGCGCGCTGTGCTTGTTCTGCGGTATTTTTCATACACTTGGGCTGATTATCCGCACCAACCCGCCACATCAGGGCACCGGTTTCGGGGGCGATGATTTCTTTGGTGCTGGGCGGTTTTTTATCACCAGAATCTGGCAAAATCACAATTGGGGCCTCCAACCCCTTGGCGCCGTGGGTTGTCATGACCCGGATACGTTCGCCAATGGTGTCAGATTGGCGTTTAATCTCAACATCATCTGAATCCAGCCATATCAAAAACCCGGTCAGGCTGGGTGTTTTGGATTGTTCATAGCTAATGGCCAGATCAAGAAGGGCGTCAATTCCGTCTTCCGCTTCGGGGCCAAGTCTGGCCAAAAGGTTTTCGCGGCCATTGTGGTGGGTTAAAACCCGTTCCAGCAATTCATAGGGGCTGTGAAAATCCACCTGATTTCGCAAATCAGACAGGGTTTTAAAGAGGCCCGGAAATTCGCCCTGACGTTTTAACAGGGATGACCACAGGCTGGTGTCTGGCCTGTTGTGGGCCAGATCGTATAATTCACCCTCTGTCATTGAAAACAGGGGCGAACGAAGGGCGGCCGCCAGTGCAAGGTTGTCGTCGGGCATCGACAAGAACGCCATTAACGCGTTCAGGTCTTTCACGGCCAGTTCTGCGCCGACCTTTAGGCGGTCAGCCCCGGCCATTGGCAGGTCACGTGATTTACAGGCCCTGATTATTTCGTGAAACAGCCGGGTCCTGCCCTGAACCAATATCAGGAAATCGTCATACTGAACCCGTCTAAAAACACCGTTTTCGCCCGGAATAGAGCCTGTTTTGTATATTTCACCAATCTTATCTGCGATTGCCTCTGCCAAGATAACCCGGTGGTCATTGGCGGCCAGCATGTCGGTGGGATCATACCAATCTTTTTCTTCTTCGGCCTCGGGTATTGGGCGGATCGGCCATAAATCTACCCGCCCCGGCAGGTTTTCGTGAAATGCTGTGTGTTTGGGCGGCCCGCCAACACCCGTGGCATTCGCGCCCTCAAAGGTTGCATCAACCAAGTTTAATATCGCCGGTGAGGAACGGAAGGAATGGTTTAGCGAGCGTTCATAAAACCCCTGTTCAAGGGCGTTCATGCTGGTGGCAAAGTGTTCACGAACACTTTCAAAAACGCGCGGGTCAGCGCCCTGAAAGGAAAATATCGATTGCTTCAGGTCCCCGACCACAAAAATGGTGCGGTTTGCGTCTGCGCGCGCGCCGATACCGGCACCAAATTCCTGTGCCAAAAGTTTGACAACCCGCCACTGGGCCGGGCTGGTGTCCTGGGCTTCGTCCACCAGAATGTGATCAAGCCCGCCATCCAGCCGAAACAAAACCCACTGGGCCACGGCCGGGTCTGACAACAGCTTGCCGGCCAACCGGATCAGGTCATCAAAATCCAACCAGCCGCGGGCTTCTTTCCGGGCGTCATAAAGCGGCAGGAACACCGATGCCAGTTCATGCAGGCACAGGGTTTTTTGCGCGCAATTCAGACCGTTTGAAAGGTCCCTTGCGGTCTCTACCCGGTGCATCAGTTCATGCAGTTCGGCGCAAATGTCCGGGTTTGCCGTTTGGACCGCCTTGGTGGGAAACCGGGTGGTTTTTGCCGCAAATGGGTTGGCTGTTTTTTCGCCATATAAAAACAGTGCAAACAGGGGGTTCAGATCGGCAGTGCCGGGCGTTGACGCATTGATTTTTTGCAGTTTTTGCGCGGCGGCATTATCGGTTGTTTTCGAACTTTGCTGAAGGATTGGGATCAGGGATCTGAATAATTCTGCCTCAGTACCCAAAAACACCTGGGCCATCAGGTCTGTCTGGCTAAACCCGGGGGGCAACCCAAACTGTGCCCATATTTCATCTTTTGACGGGGCGCCGGCAAAGCCATTGCGGTGGCTGATAATTTCCCTGGTCAGCGTATCAAAATCTTCCCCGGTGTTGTGTTGTGCAGCGCGCCGCAGGACCGGCGCATCATCACCATTGGCAATTTCATCGATAATTTCCAGACGCAGGGTTTTGATTGTGCGTTCTTCCATTTCACGAAACATCGGTGAAACGCCTGCTTCCAGTGGGAAGCGACGCAAAAGGGACGCACAAAATGAATGGATTGTCTGAATTCGCAGGCCACCGGGGGTTTCAATGGCGCGCGCAAATAGGGTGCGGGCATAGGTAAGGCGGCCTTTCCCATCGGGGATACCCACGCCAAGTTTGGCCAGCGCATCTTGCAGTTCAGCGTCATTTTTCATTGACCATTCGCCAAGACGTTTGAACAATCGGTTCTGCATTTCTGTGGCGGCGGCTTTTGTATAGGTCAGGCACAGTACGTTTTGTGGTGACACCCCGTCCAACAACAGGCGGGCAACCCGATCGGTCAGCACCCGTGTTTTGCCAGACCCGGCGTTGGCCGAAAGCCATGTGGAAACGCCCGGGTTGGCGGCATCAATCTGGCGGGTTGTGGCTTCGTCGTGGATCATTTTCCCACCTCGGTTGCCTGTGGTGGCTGGGCTTCGTTCCATTCGCCAAACCGCGCAAGGTGGTCGTAATTACCATCATAACGTACCTCAACCATGGCCCGGCGCGATAAATAGCCCTGATCGGGCTGCTGAAACTGTGAAATCAGGCTGATAAATTCAGTGCGGTATTTTTGGATATCCTCAGGACCTAATGGAATGGCCACAATTTTCGGGGTTGCGCCAAGGCCAATATAGGTCACGGCGCTGACCGGGGCCGGGTCCAGTTTTTTAAATGCGCCCTCTTGCGCCAGTACGGATTCCAAGGGCAGTTGTTTATCAAAAAACTGTAACTGTTTTTTGCTTGGTGGGGTGCCGGTTTTGTAATCATAAATGATCAGCTGGCCATCGGGGGTTTGGTCAATCCGGTCGGCTGTGCCGCGAAGGGTAAAGCCAATTTCAGAAAACAAATGGTCCGCATGGCATTCCCGCACCAAAGGGTGGGCAAGCTGTTGGCGGATGGCTTCGTCTTGCAGGAACGTATTTGCCACTTGGCCCAGCTTGGCCTGCCACAAAATCCGGGCACTGGGCCAGGGAACATCGGTTTGCATGACATCCGCTGCAATTGACATCAGTAATTCATGGGCGTTTTCAAGACCCTCGGCCATATCGGCCTGATCAATAAACTGTTCCAAAACCTTATGTATAACCGTGCCACGCAGGGCCGCGTCGGGGGTTTTGCCAATTGGGTCCAGCCTGTTCAGGCCCAGAACGTATTGCGCATAAATAGCATAAGGGTCACGGATCAGGCGGGTAATGGCCGTAACTGACAGGGATTTTGGCCGTGCCGCAACGGGGGGTATCGGGCATGGGCGGGGCTGTGGTTTAACCGCAACCGGTGTTTCTAATGCGACCACGCGGTCCAGCCAGACCTTTCCACGGTCACGAATGTCATCCAACGCCATACGCCCATCGTCAGACATACCACCCAATAGATTGGTCAGGCGATTTAGCCACCGGGACGGCACGGTTTGGGTTTCTGCGTCCCGTACCGCGCGGGTTAAAATGACGGTTTCGGCGGCAATGGCCTGTTGAAAATCGTGGGCCGACAGGCCGACGCGGCGTTCAGGCACCAGCAACCCGACAGTATGGCGCATTTCGCGGTTTAACCACGGGTCGGGGGACGGCAGTTCTGGCCATGTTCCTTCGTTCAGGCCACCAAGGATTACCAGATCGGCACCCTGAACGCGGGCCTCTAACGTGCCCCAAATCATGATGTCAGGATGTGGCAACAGGGGGTCGCGGGCCTCTGCCTGCTTTAAAACGGCCTGAAATAGGGTCACATAATCCAGCGGGCCCAATGCCCCGCCGTGGATGGCTTCGGTTTGCAGCTGTTCAATCAGGCGCTTGGTTTCCTGACCGGATTGTTTGTCCCACAGATCTGGTGAGGCCTTGCCACCCGGCCCGGCGGCCAGCAGTTCAACAACAGTAATATGGTGATCCAGATGTTCGCCCAGACTGCGGGTGCCGATATCCGGCAAATCACATACCAGACCCAAAAACCAGTTGGCCCAGTCAAGGCGGGCGGATGTTTCCTGCCCCTTTTCGGCCCAGTCCTGAAGGCCCTGACGGGTTGGAAAGGGCGGACCATAACGGCGGATTTGGCGTTCAAGTTCATGGGTCCAGCGCAGGTGCTGACCCCGTTCATCACCACCTGTATTGACCAGCGGATGTTTAAGCAGGGTCAGCAACCCTTCGGCTGTCAAAGGCGCGCCAAACAATTCGGACACATGGCGCATCAGGCGGCCCGGCGCCAGATAATCAAGGGGATCGCCCGCACTGATGTCAGGTTCAATATGCCAGCGTTCCAGCGCCGCCTTAACCCGGCGGGTCAGTAACCTGTCGGGTGTAACAAGGGCGGCGGTTTTGCCCTGATCGGCGGCCTGACGCAGGGCCAGGGCGATTGCAACGGCCTCTGCCCGCTGTGATGGGGCCTCTATCAGGGACATGTTTTTGGTGGCTTCATCTACGCCAACAAAAGACGGACCTTCCTGCATCCACTGATCGGTTACCGGGGCCGGGCGCAGGGCAAGGGACACCAGTTTGTTTCGGCGCGGGGCCGCGGGCGCAATAGTTTCTTCCCAACTGGCCACATCATTGTGGGTAATATCGGCGGTTTCTAACAGCCGGGAAAACCGAAATTGCGGGTGGTCTTCGGATGTCATCGGGTCGCGCAGCTGGTCCCACACCGGCGCAGGAAGATCAAAGTCAAAGCCGGGCAGAATAACAGCGCCCTGTGGCAGGCGTGCAACCGCCTGCATGAACATGGCCGTCGTGCCGCG